>DATFGJ010000121.1:0-8595 GCA_035249585.1 Lacipirellulaceae bacterium | reverse complement strand
TACAGCAAGCTCCGCGGCGCGCCCGGCACGCGCAGCGACTTCGGTCTACCGGTGCAGATACTTGGGGACAAGGTCATGTCCGGCAGCGTCGAAAAAGAAGAGGACGTCTTCAAAGCCTGGGAAGAGCACCTAGGTCTCGAGCCACGGTAAGAACCCTACGCTCCCCTTACCCAAAACGGAGACTCCGCGCGAGCGCGCCTAGGAATGCGCGCGCAGCCTCGCGACTATGCTCGCCAGCGCCGCGCCCAGCAGAAGAACGATCACGCTCGGCTCGGGAATGATGTCTGGCCGGAACGCAATTGCGTCGAGCGCGATAACTGACGAGCCCAATAGGGTGACCATCGCGGTTGCAGGGTCGATGGTCACAAGATTTGTTGGCGGTGGGCTGCCCGGCGCACTGTGCATGGCGTAAAGCACGCCGCTCGGATCGAAGTCCAAGGCGGCCAGAGCCCCGGCGTTTCCCGGCCGGTTCGGCGCCGCGATGTTCGTGAACACGCCCGTCGTTGTGTCGTACGTTCCAAAGCGGCTTGCCGTCGGTGTGCCGTAGAATACACCGCTCGAGTTGATGGCCAAACCGCCGCCAGTCGTGGATGCGATTCCCGAATTTCCGATTACCGTGGCCTGGCCCGTGGCGATATTGATCGAATAGAGTTGTGGACCGCCAATCGAGGCGACACCAAACAAGTTGCCGGCCGAATCAAATGCAAGGTCGGTCATCGTTGCCGGCGTTCCTGAGTCATTGACCGGCCCGGCATTGAATGGACCAATGGCGGTCACCTCAGCCGTGGCCGGGTTGATGGCGACGAACCGTCCAGCTGTTGCGGCGGGATTATTTCCGGTCGAGCCGTAAAGGACGCCGGTGGTCGGATGAAATGCCAACCCCGTGATCGGGTAATTGAGGCCGGTCACATCGTTGAGTGGACCAACGTCCTGCAACTGGCTGCCGTTGGCCGAATTGAGAATGTACAACCGGCCGGGGCTTCCCGAGGCAGTTGCACCGTATAATGTCGCCCCGTAAGCATGGGCGCAGGTGGCGAGCGCGACGAGCGTGGATAGAAGCATGCAGAATAATTTCACGAGCGTTCCTCCAAATCGATTGCCTGATTACGGCCGGAGGCCGGCATCGTTGTATTTTTTGGTTACCGGCAACGGTCAAGATAATTCGGATTTTTTCGCGGCGATAGATCTGCGCCTATCTAAATTGCGCAGGCGTTTGTCGTTCACGCGCCAGGTGACGCGTGCCGGGCCGCTACGAGAAGCGCCGCAGTTCGGCGGGAGAGATTAGCTGGTTGAGGTTGCCGGATCGGAAGCCGGCGAGATCGAGTGTGACGAATTTGAAGCCCGCCGACTGCAACTCGGTGACGATGCGAGTGCGAATCTCCGGTTGACACAGTTCGTTCAGTTCTTCGAGCGGCACTTCGATGCGGGCCATGTCGCCGGCGTGGTAACGAACGCGCAGCTCGTGGAAACCGAGCGAACGCAATAATCGCTCGGCACGGTCGATCATCGCTAGCCGCTCTGGTGTCACTTCCTGGCCGTAAGCCACGCGGCTGGAAAGGCACGGCGTGGCCGGCTTATCGGCCACGGGCAACTTCCATGCGGCCGCCAGCTCGCGCACTTCTTGCTTTGTAATGCCGCATTCGGCAAGCGGGCTGCTCACGTCGTGTTCGCTCGCGGCCCGCATGCCGGGCCGGAAATCGCCTAGATCGTCGGCGTTCGCGCCGTTGACCAACACGCGCACGTTCAGCCGCTCGGACAGGCCGCCGATTTGGGTGTACAGTTCATTCTTACAGTGGAAACAGCGGTCGGGCGCATTGGCAACGTAGCTCGGATTGGCGAATTCTTCGGTCGCGATAACGACATGCCGGAGGCCAATGAATTCGGCCAGCGCGCGGGCCGCTTCCAGCTCGCCCTCCGCCATGGCCGCACTCGTGCCGGTGACCAGGACGGCGGCCTCACCGAGCGCCAGTTGCGCCGCCTTGGCCACGACAGCGCTGTCGACGCCGCCGGAAAAGGCCACGGCACAGCTGCCATAGCTCGACAAAAGGCTCAAAAGTTGATCACGTTTTCGGGAGAGTTCCATACCTGTAGTCGGCATGTATGAGGCCGGCGGCCGGGGTCGCAGACCGCGGCTATAGCGAATCACGCTCGTTATCCTGATCCAGTCGCTTCAGCTCGTCCCGCAGCAGGGCGGCATCCTCGTAGCGTTCTTCCGCGATTGCCGATTCAATCCGGGCTCGGAGATCGGCGGCCCGATCGGCCGGTGTCGGCGCCAAGAGCGCGGCAGCCTCCGCTGGTCCTGCCTGCCCCTTGATCTTGGCCGCAATTTCTTCTTTCCACCGTCGCAGGAAGGTCAGCTCACCAAGCTGCGGTGCCCGCTCCACCTGGTTGTACTCTTCCAGGAACCGTTCAATGCCGCGTATGCCAGCGTCGAGCACTCCCGCCGCGGCGTCCCACTGCTCCAGCTCCACCAGCGGCGTGGCGACGGCCCGGGCGTGCATCATCGTCACATACGGCCGCCACTGGTCGAAACGCAGCTTGTCGCGCTCGTGCCGCGCGTGGCCGCGCACAAACGCGAACAGACGCAAGTTCCGCTCCGTGTCGCGGGCACACAGCTCATAGTACCCCAAATGCCAGAAGCAGATGTAACGATGGTAATATTGCACGCCTTCGCGCAACAGCTCCCCACAGTCTTCGGGCTCCAATAAGTACGGGGCCCCGTCTGGGTTGGCTGCGTCATGGTCTTTCTGGCGTCTTTGATGATATTCGAACCAGGACTCGGCATCGTGAATCCTCCGGCCGTCCGGCCGGCCGTCGAACTCCATCTGCAACAGGCCCAGATCCAGCCGCAGCTGGATTTTTCGCTGGCCATCGTCGCCCTCGATCACTCGTACGGTGATTTCGTCGGGCAAGTACGGCCAGTCGCCGAGAATGGAATCAATATCGAGCGACACGCGCACACTCCTGCAACGACCACGAAAGCAGGGCGACCACGTGAATCCTATTCAAAACGCCAATTTGAGAAAATGGAGAAACCAAGGATGGCTGGGGTCGAGCGCAGCGAGCCTACAGTTGCGTAAATACCGCGAGCTCGACGGAATTCGACCCTAGGCACCCAGGCTTGCCACCGTTCTACGCACCGGGGTCGCGCATCACCGGCTCGAGCACCTTGGTGTTCCGTTCGACAGCTAGGATGATGGTGCGCTGTTCGACGCCGTCCGGCGAGCTGGCGATGACCGGGATCACTTGTCGCCGATCCGGGAGGCTCATTCGCACCGTGAAGCTGCCATCGGGACGCAGCGGAACCGGCTCGCCCTGCAGCGTGACATGAGCATGCGGATGGCTGACGCCGTAGACGAGAAGTTCCGCGTCGACCGCAAACGGCAGGTCATGAGCCCCAGATCCGAGGCGGCAGGCGCCACCTCCGTAACGTGTCTGCATCGGCGTGCCCATGGGACGCCTCAGCCGCTCCTCGAGCAGTTCCTGCAGCTCGAGACTCGTGCCGCGCTGTGTGTAGCCGCCGCTCATCGCGAAAATGCGGTCTGCGTTTTCGTCGATGTCGACCCAGTTCTCGTCGACCGAGTCACTCGTGCCGGCCGGCGGCGTGGTGACCGCGTTGCTGCGTGCGAGGCAATAGAACTGGCCGCTGGCCGCCAGATAGCCGATCTCCATGCGATACTGCTGCGGCGGGTTTTGCACGTCGACGTACCAATGATTGACGCCGCCGTGGATCACGATTTCCCGGTGCAGCACGGCCGTGCCATCGCTCGAAAGCTGAAATAACCGCAGAACAGGCCGAGTCGTGTGCCAATGCTGTCCGAGCGCCGTTTGCGCCCGCTCGACACTGCGGGGTGCGAGCTCCCAATAGGCATGGAGCCAGTACGGGTCGCGGACCATCACCACAAGCCGGTCGTTTTCAACGCGGCTACAGTCGTTCTGGACGGCAGCCAAGTGGCGGTTCCCAGAAAGACGTTCTCGCAGCTGGTGAAGCTGCTCCGCGGCTTTCGAGGAGTTCCGCTGTTTATCGGCCCGCTCCGATGCGAAGTGATCCACAATTCGGCTCGTGCCACCGTCTGCCGGCCTGCCTCCGCGCATTTTCTGCTTCCGCCGAGCGTGGTTCACCAGTGCGCGGACCAGCTCCTCTTTCCGCATAGAGTGCCAGCCGGGCAGCCCCTCGGACTTGGCCATTTGCGCAAGATCCTTGCAACTGTAGTCGCGCAGCGACGAAGCGGTCATCAATCAAGAACTCCGCATGGATACGATCATGTGTTATGAACGGTGCCGTGGTTGCTTCAGCATCGTCCATGAACCACTGATGCCATGCGGATGGGGCGATGAGTACGGTTCAGCTTGGGCGACGGCTGTGATGGTTGTCGCCGCCCGTTTGGGGGTCTAAAGGCTTCCCAAGCCATTCTGTTGCTGCGGCCCTTACGCAGCCAAATCCCGCCTTCTCCGCTAGATTGATGATAATCGAAATAAGGCGAATTTGCAAGGATATGCCCCTTGCTTTGTGCACGTTGCAATCGGCGTCGATGCCGCGGTTTCGTACTGGCAGCCGTGATTGATTGTCGATTGTTAACATCGCACGCCGGCACGACTTGGAGCGGGAGTTGAACTTCGTGAAAAAAAGCACAAGTCGCCGATTTGGGCCGTTGACACTCTTCGGCAGCCTGCGATAGATTGCCCTTTCCGGTAGCTGAGTTGCCGTGACTTTCGAGCCGCATGGCGTCGATTGACGGCACGTAAGTTACTGTCCTTCCAAGTGTTGTGGCTCGAGGTTCAGTTTTCAGCCTGGGGCCAAACGCACCTGTTGCGCGCCGTACCGGTGACGAGCCCCATCGACGACCGTTCGCCAGCGGCCAAGGCCTATCAGTGGGCGTCGCGAATCATGATCGTGTCGCTCGAGATGGTGCTGCCCGGGCTGGCCGGTTATTGGATCGATAAGAAGCTTGGCACGGTGGTTTTGTTCATGCTTATCGGATTTGCATTGGGAAGTACCGCCGCAGTGATTCATTTGGTGCGCATGACACGGTCGGATCAAAACCGGAGTAAGACGCGCCTGTAAGGATTTAACCCGGTCTCAGCCTGTAGGAAAAATGGACGGCATAACAGAGGAGCACAGGGCAAGCCGCGGCTTTGCGCGATCCGCGCTTGCGCTTGCAACGTGCATCGTCGTCGTATCTCTTCTTTTCATTCCTTATGCAATGCGCCAATCGGGCTCGGCCGGCCTGTTGGGTGTGGGCGCGGCCGCGGCGATTTTGCTCATTTCGGGAATGGCAGCTGAAGGTTTGGCGACGGTTTTTGCTCGATTGGACACGCCGCTGGCCGCACTCGTGATCGGAATGATCGCGCGGATGACGCCGGCACTGGTAATCTGTCTGGTTCTGGCGCTCCAAGGCACCCATGGTCGCCGCCACCTGGCGTTCATTTGTTACTTGCTTGCGTTCTACCTTGCAACGCTGGCGCTGGAAACGTGGCTCGCGGTGAAGCGCGTTCACCATACGCCGGATCTGACTCATACTGCAGGTTGAGCGCGCCCATGGCCGAACACAAGACGGACCCACTGGCTCCGACGGAAATCTTCAAGCACGTTGAAGATGCGACCTACTTTCACGTGCCTCGAAAGCTGGCGCCCGCTTCCCATGGGCATATCGAAATTCCGCAACCGTTCGAGGGGCGAGAACCGCTGTTTGTAGCCCACACCGGCAACCCTGTCGCGGACCGCATAATCCAGCCGCTGGACCTTAAGATCACCAAGTTCATGGTGATTGAGCTCGCGGTGGCGATCTTGATGTGCCTGTTTTTTATTGCCCTGGCCAAGTCAATTCGGGGCGGACGGCTGCCGCGCGGCCGCTTCGGCAACATGCTCGAAGCAATGCTCCTGTTCTTCCGCGACAACATCGCCCGGCCGTACATTGGCGGCCACGACGCCGACCGCTTTGTGCCGTTCTTGTGGACGCTGTTCTTTTTTCTTTTGGGCTGCAACCTGTTCGGAATGATTCCCTGGATGGGAACGCCCACGAGCGCTTTGGCAACCACCGCGACGCTCGCGTTTATCACGTTTATCGTCGTGATTGGCGCTGGCATGAAGAAACTGGGACCCGCCGGCTTTTGGAAAGCCCAGGTTCCTCATCTGGATTTATCCTTGGAAATCGGCGGCATCAACTTCGAGCCGGTGCTGAAGATTTTCTTGATTCCCATGATCTTCGCGATTGAAGTTCTGGGCCTGATTATTAAGCACTGCGTCTTGGCCGTGCGGTTGCTCGCGAATATGATGGCGGGCCACGTCGTGCTGGCCGTGATCCTGGCGTTTATCGCCGCGAGCGCACAATCACTGATGTGGTGGGCCGTGATGCCTGCCAGCGTGTTCGGAGCCACGGCGCTCAGCATGTTGGAGCTCTTCGTCGCGTTCCTGCATGCCTATATTTTCACGTTCCTGGCCGCGCTGTTCATCGGCATGGCCGTTCATCCGCATTAACAAGCAATTTCTTCCAAAAGCAAACTTCGAACGAAATGGAGAAAGGACGAATTACCAATGCTTAAACTTTGCAAACTGGCGATGGTGTGCTTGGCGCTTGGGTTGATGGCTTCACCTGCTTTCGCACAGGTAACCGAGGCGGAGGAGGAACTGACGGCCGCCGATCGTGCAGCCAATACGCGGACGGCTGTCCCTGGGGGGTTCATGAACCTCGGCGCGGCAGTCGGCGCCGGCTTGGTGATTCTTGGCGCCGGGCTCGGCATCGGACGCATCGGCGGGCAGGCTGTGGAAGGCATGTCGCGCCAGCCGGAGGTGGCGGGCAACATTCAAACCGCGATGATCATCAGCGCCGCGCTCATCGAAGGTGCCACGTTCTTCGCCTTGATCGTTTGTATGTTGTTCAACTCGCCGCTGTAGTCGGCGATTGGCAAGAGAGAGCGACAAATGAAAAGCTCGATTCGAAAGTTGGCGCCGTGCGCAATCGTAGCTACTGCGCTTTTTGCTGTAGCATGCTGTGCTTCGACCGGCTGTGCCCAGGAAGCCACGCATGCCGAGGCCGCGGAAGCCGAGCATGAAGAGCACGCGGCCGAACGCGCAGGCGGCCCGAATCCGCTTGCGGTTGATCCAGACCTGGCGATCTGGACGGCCGTCGTGTTTTTTCTGTTGCTCGCCATTTTGAGCTACTTCGCCTGGCCGCAAATTTCCGCGGCGGTTGACGAGCGCGAACGGCGGATTGCCGACAGCATCAAGGCGGCGGAAGCGAAGCATGAGAAGGCCAAGCAGCTGCTGGCCGAACACGAAGCGAAGCTGGCGGCGACGGCGGGCGAAGTCCGCGCGCTCTTGGAAGAGGCCCGGCGCGATGCCGAGCATACACGCAAGAGCATTGCCGCCAAAGGCGATCAAGACGCCAAGGCGGCCCTGGAACGAGCGCTCCGCGAAATCGACCGGGCCAAGGACGGCGCGATTCACGAACTGGCGATCACCAGCGCCAACGTGGCGATCGAGCTGGCGCGCAAGGTGGTTCGCGAAAAACTTTCACCCGACGAGCAGAACAAGCTGGTGCGCGAAGCACTCGGCAAACTCACCACCGCTGAACCGAGCAAGAATTAATTTGACGTTCGGGAATGCTTGTCTCACGCAGAGGCGCAGAGAACGCAGAGGGACAGCATGTTGTGATCAATATTTCATGGACGCTTACTTTGCGATGCTCCGGTCCTGATCTGAAATTAGACGATTAAACGTTTGATTTCCGCGTCCTCTGCGCCTCCGCGTGGGTCCGTTTGGTTCGCTCTTAAGTAAGAAAATGGCAAAACTTGATCGCGAAAAGCCGAAGCACGAAACCGTGATGGACGTCACGGCGGAGCGGATTTCGCGCGTGTATGCTATCGCATTCATGGAAGTGGCGGCAAAAACGGCTGGCGCGGCATCTCTAGTTGACGAGCTCGGCTCGTTGGTGACCGAAGTGCTGGACCGTTTTCCGCGGTTTGAAGAGACACTCCGCTCCGCACTGGTGCAGCCGGAAGAAAAAGAGCAGATGCTCGACCGCCTTTTCGGAAAGCGCGCTTCCAACGAGGTGGTTAACTTTTTGAAAGTGCTATCGCGGCACGGTAGGCTCGAATTGTTGCGGCCGATCGCGCGCACGCTCAAGCAACTGCAGGCCGAACGAAGCGGGCAAAAGGAAGTCGAGGTGCGCGTCGCTATTCCGCTCGACGACGCGGTGCGAAGCGAGATCCAGAACACGCTGCGCAACAAGCTTAAAGCCGAACCTGTGATTCGCGTCGTTGTGGACCCCTCGCTCTTGGCCGGGATGATCATTCGCGTTGGCGACCGCGTTTACGATAGCTCGGTCAACACGCAGTTGGAGCAAGCCCGCCGGCAAATGATCGATCGCGCCGTGGAAAAAATCGAAACGCAACCCGAACGGTTTGTATTGGCGTAGGTCAGGCTTTCCAGCCTGAAATTGAAGCGTCAGGCTGGAAAGCCTGACCTACATACGGAGCTTATATGAAGTTTAAAAGCGACGAGATCGCATCCGTCATCCAGCAGGAAATTGAGCATTTCGCCTCGCAGATCGACGTTCGCGAGGTCGGCCGGGTGCTCGAAGTCGGCGACGGCAT
>DATFGJ010000120.1:0-5676 GCA_035249585.1 Lacipirellulaceae bacterium | reverse complement strand
CGAAGCGGAGATCGTCTCGAGCAGCACAGTCCAGCCCTTCGGCATCAATGGCGTCGTGAGCATCGACTTCAATAGCGACGGGCAGATCGATTGGCAGATAGATCACGACCGCGTGAATCTCAATGGGATGAACCTCGACTATCTGCAAATCGACAAGAACGATATCAACAGCGAGCTCGACCCGTTGTCGGTCGATCCTCTCAATAACTTGGAATATCAGAATTTTCCACTGAATGGCACGCCTCGAAACAACGACGCTGGCGTGCTCAGCTTCACAAACGACTTAGGCGATCTCGGCGGTTATGCCGTGGCACTCAAGGAAGGCGACGTGATTGGCGGGTCGTATGCGAATCCCACCGGCAGCTTTGTTCCTGGCACCCTCTGGGATTGGCAAGAGGTAAGCAACTTTCTGAACACGCAAACGTACATCCGCGCAAATCGGTTGATCGACGAGGACATGGGCCAAATCGACATGAACGCGGGCCGTGCCGTTACAGTACCGCTCGGACCGCAGGCGGAGTTCCCTGAGCTGGACGACTGGCTCGGCCTCAACGGAGAAGTTCGGTACCTGGGCGTGCGCGCCGACCTAAACGACGTGGCCGCACCTGGTTTAAACGGAAATGATCCTGTGAACAATCCAAACTTCCATCAGCAGCATTGGTATGGCTGGATCGGTGTTCGAATCTTGAACGAAGCCGATGCCACCGGCGAAGTTGTCGGATGGGGCTACGAAACCGAACCAGGCGTGTCCATCTTAGCCGGGGCACTGGCCGCGGCTCTGACTGGTGATTACAACGCCAATGGCGAGGTCGACGCAGCTGACTACGTCTTGTGGCGCAAAAATAATGGCCTGATGGGTGGGGCCACGCCTGCCCAGGGCGACGGCACGGGCGATGGAAATGTCACGGTCGAGGACTACAATCTCTGGCGCACAAATTTTGGCAATGCAAGTGGCACGGGCGCGCTTGTTGGCACCAACGCGTCGCTCCAAGCGGTGCCGGAGCCGTCGTCGCTCTTGTTGACCGCGCTGGGCGCAATCGTATTCATCGGCACGTTCTTCGTTCGCAGATTTCGTCGTTCGAGATGATGAGTGTCTCAATGCGGATCGTGAAACTGCCGTCACTCGTCATGGGAATGGCAATCCACGCTCGAGTGAATTGTAGCGCTTTTCACCTCGGCATGCTCTTGTGGGCGACAGTGAGCGTTTGCCACGCTCCTGCTGCGGAAGTGGCTTATCGGCGCGACGTGCTGCCGCTGCTTTCCGATCGCTGCTTCAAGTGCCACGGTCCTGACTCGGCAAGCCGTCAAGCTGGTCTGCGGCTCGATGATCGCGACGTTGCGACCGCGGAGCTGGAGTCCGGCGCCCGGGCCATCGTGCCGGGCGATCGCGAGCAAAGCGCCCTCGTGGAACGCATCCTGTCCGAGGACCCAGCGCTCGCCATGCCGCCGGTGGATAGCGGTAAGACGCTGTCGGAAGAAGAAAAACAGCTGCTGGTGCGCTGGATTGAAGAGGGCGCCGAATATGAGCCGCACTGGGCGTTTGTCGCACCGGTTAGGCCGGCGGTGCCGCAAGCCGACCGACCGCATCTCGTGAACAATCCCATTGATGCGTTCGTGCAAGCGCGGTTGGCCGTTGAAGGCCTTGAGCCATTGCCACGGGCCAGCAAGGAACGATTTATCCGCCGCATTCATTTCGATTTGATCGGCCTGCCGCCAACAATCGCCGAGATCGACGCCTTTATCGCCGACGAGTCGCCGAATGCATTCCAGCGAGTCGTCGATCGGCTTTTTGAATCGCCGCACTACGGCGAGCGGATGGCAGCCGACTGGCTCGATGGGGCCCGCTACGCCGATTCGAACGGGTATCAGAACGATTTTGCGCGGCACATGTGGCCGTGGCGCGATTGGGTGATTTCTGCATTCAATCTGCACATTTCTTATGACCGGTTCTTAATCGAGCAGCTTGCCGGCGATCTGCTTCCTGGCGCCACACTCGAGCAGCGCATTGCCACCGGGTTTAACCGCAATCACCGCACTGTGACGGAAGCTGGCTCCATCGAAGAAGAGTGGCACGTCGAAAACGTCGTGGATCGCGTGGAGACAACTGGTACGGTCTTTCTCGGTCTTACGATCGGCTGTGCCCGTTGCCATGACCATAAGTTCGACCCAATCACGCAGCGCGACTTTTATCGGTTCTTCGCGTTCTTCAACAACGTCAACGAGAAGGGCGTTTATACGGAAACGCGCGGAAACGTGCCGCCGCTCGTTAAGCTGATGACAAGCGAGCACGAGACGAAGTTGGCCGAGTTCGACTCAAAGATCAACAATCTTTATGTCAACCTTGCAACGATGGGGTCGCTTTTCGGATTCCACCGCGAAGTTGCGGGCAATTCACTTGCATACGTACTCGGCGCCAAGTGCGCCTTGGAAGCCGCCGAAGCGGAGAAAGCGGCGTATGACGCTGCGATTCCCACAACCATGGTCATGGAAGAGCGCGCCGAACAGCGCGAAACGTATCTACTGCAGCGCGGCCGATATGACGAGCCGGACAAGAGTGAGCGGCTGTCCCCCGATGTGCCGAGTGCCCTGCCGCCATTTCCGGCAAATTCGCCGCGCAACCGGTTAGGTTTGGCGCGTTGGCTCGTGAGCCGAGAGAATCCGCTTACTGCGCGCGTGATCGTCAATCGCCTTTGGCAAAAGTTTTTCGGCTGGGGCCTCGTGAAGACGCCCGACAATTTTGGCATTCAGGCCGAGCCACCTTCGCATCCGGAGCTGCTCGATTGGTTGGCGGTTGAGCTCATGGACTCCGGCTGGGACTTGGAGCACATTCAGAGGCTCATTATCTCCAGCCATACGTATCAACAGCAGTCCGAAGCGCCGCCTGAGTTATACAAACGCGACCCGGAGAACCGGCTTCTGGCGCGTGGGCCGCGGCACCGATTGCCCGCTGAAGCCGTCCGCGACAATGCACTGGCGGTAAGCGGGCTGTTAGTTCCGAAGGTTGGCGGACCTTCTGTTATGCCATATCAGCCGGTCGGCCTGTGGGAAGAATTGGCCGGCGGCGCTTTCGAGGTTTATACCCAGGGACATGGCGACGATTTGTATCGACGCGGTTTGTATGTTTATCGCAAGCGGACCGTTCCGCACCCGGCGATGGGGACGTTCGACGCGCCCAGCTGGGAGATTTGCCAAGTGAAGCGGGCCACAACCAACACACCGCTTCAGGCGCTTGCGCTATTGAATGACGTAACCTATGTTGAGGCGGCACGCAAATTCGCCGAACGCATGATGATTGAGGGCGGCAGCTCGGCCGAGAATCGAATCACATTTGCGTTTCGGTCGGTTACCGGCCGGTCGCCAACGCCGGCGGAGCTCGCCACGCTGCTCGAAAGCCTGCAAAAGCATACGGCGCGCTTCCGGCAGTCGCCCACCGCTGCCGAGCAATTTGTTTCCCATGGCGAGTCGCCGCGCGACACGTCGCTCGATGTGGTGGAGCTTGCCGCCCACACGGCCGTAGCGAGCGTGCTATTGAATATGGACGAAACCGTGTCGAAGAATTGAAAAATCAACAACTAGTGGTTGGATGATTCGCAATGAAGTCCGTTGAAGTTGCTCAGTTGCTGAATCGCCGGCATTTTCTTGAGCGAGCACGGCTCGGCTTGGGCACGCTCGCGCTCGACAGTCTGGTGAGGCGCTCGGAAGCAAGCGCCGCGTCGGCGGCTCCGACCTCGGTCCACGTCGCCAAGCCACATTTCGCGCCCAAGGCCAAACGCATCATTTATCTTTTCCAGTCCGGCGCGCCGTCACAGTTCGAGACGTTCGATTATAAGCCGAAGCTTCACGCACTTCGTGGCCAGGAGCTGCCCGCTTCCGTGCGCATGGGCCAGCGGCTCACCACGATGACGTCCGGGCAGAGCACTTTTCCGCTCGTGCCGTCAATCTATCCGTTCCACCAGCACGGCCGCTGCGGCGCCTGGGTGAGTGACCGCCTGCCTCATACGGCGAAAATAGTCGATGAGCTATGCATCATGCGCTCGATTTACACCGAGGCGATCAATCACGATCCCGCCGTGACGTTCTTCCAAACGGGCTCGCAGCTCGCCGGGCGGCCAAGCGCGGGCGCCTGGGTGGCCTACGGCCTGGGCGCACTGAATCAAGACCTGCCCGCATTCGTCGTGATGGTCTCGCGCGACATGACACGCAAGGCCGATCAACCGCTGTACGACCGATTATGGGGCAGCGGTTTTTTGCCCACTCATTATCAGGGCGTGAAGCTGCGCAGCGGCAATGACCCGGTGCTGTACCTCGCCAATCCGGCCGGCTGCGATCATCAAATGCGCCGCGAGATGCTCGATGATCTCGCGCAGATGAATGAGATGAGCTATGCGGCGATTGGCGACCCGGAGATTCAAACGCGCATTGCACAGTACGAGCTGGCCTTTCGCATGCAGTCGGCCGTACCCGAGCTGACCGATATCTCGGACGAGCCACAGCACGTGCTCGGCATGTACGGCCCGCAAGTCAACCAGCCGGGTACCTATGCCCGCAATTGCTTGCTCGCCCGCCGCCTGGTGGAGCGTGACGTTCGCTTCGTGCAGCTTTACCACATGGGATGGGATCAGCACAACGACTTGCCGGCGAACCTCGCCAAGCAGTGCCTCGACACCGATCAGCCTAGTGCGGGGCTGATCGAGGACCTGAAGCAACGCGGTCTTTTGGAGGACACGCTGGTGGTGTGGGGCGGCGAATTCGGCCGGACCGTGTATTCGCAGGGCACGCTGACGGCCACGAATTACGGCCGCGATCACCACCCTCGCTGCTTCACGATCTGGCTCGCCGGGGCCGGCATCCAAGGCGGCCTGACTTATGGCGAAACAGATGACTTCAGCTATAATGTCGTCGACAAACCGGTCCACGTTCACGATTTGCAGGCCACGCTGCTTCACTTGATGGGGCTCGACCACGAGCGGCTTACTTATCGCTTCCAGGGCCGTGACTACCGCTTGACCGACGTGCATGGAGAAGTGGTGCGTTCGATATTCTCCTGACCTCTATTTGCATTACTGATGTTCAGCATCTTTTGACGGGAGGAGCATAATGAGTCTGCGTCAACGTTCTCGCGCCGCGAGCAGTGGCCGCATTTTGGACGCTCGCCTTGCGGCTTATCTGGCTTCCGCCGGGGCGCTCGGCACCGCCGTTGCATCTGAGGCCGAGGCAGTGATCGTGGGTAATTCAACGGTTCAACCCTTTGGCGTGAATGGGGTCGTGAACATCGACTTCAACAGGGATGGCCAAGTCGATTTTCAGATCGACCACGATCGCGTCGATCTGACGAACATGGGCGGCGGCGTGCTCGATTACTTGCAGATCGACAAGAACGACATCAACGGCGAAACGAATCCGCTGGACTTCGATCCGATCGCGGGCAATCAAGCCGCCACTTTTCCGCCGAACATGACAACTCCCAACGACGCCAATGAATCGGCGTACGTGATCAATCCCAACATGCAAGGGTCTTACCCGGCGGCATTCACATTCGGCACGCCAATTGGTCCCACATCGTCCTTTGACTGGCAGGAATCAAACAACTTTCAGTCCGGCGGCAAATGGATTCGCGCAAATCGATTGATCGATGAAGATGCCACGCAGATCGACCAGATTCTTGGCGGCCGGCCG
>DATFGJ010000119.1:0-3451 GCA_035249585.1 Lacipirellulaceae bacterium | reverse complement strand
ATATGTACTACCGCACCTTGTCGTTCGACGGGCGAGTGCGCACCGTGTATGGGCCAGTCGACACCTGGGAGCAGGAGCTCGACGCCAGCAGGCCGGAAACATTGCCGCCTGATAGTGTATTGCTGTCTTGCGATCAGCTGCGAATTAATGAAGATCCGATTGCCGCGACGGCTGCGCCCATCGCGCGTGAAGCGCATACGCGGCCGCTGGGACCGGTTCAACTTGAGGCCAAGGGCAACGTCCACATCGATGGCCAAACGGAATCGCAGGGCGTCTTCGGCGCGCTCGCCGATCGAGCCACCTACGAGGAAATCAAGGACGTCTTCGTCCTCGAAGGCGGGACGCGCTCTCCGGCGCAGCTGTGGCTGAGGCGTTATCCGGGCGAGCAAGTCACCCCCTTATCTGCGGGCAGAATTCGATACGATCGTTCCACGGGGCTCCCGAAGGTTGAGCGATTTCAGAACTTGATAATCACGCCCGGAAATCTTGAAAAGGCGGAGCGACCAGGTTCCTTCCCGAGGTAAGAGCTTACTCATCTTTGGCTTGAGACTCGGCATCACGCAGGCCGCCATTCACACAATTCGCAGCCGCTCGCGTTCCAAGCGATCGGCCAGGAAGCCCACGGCGCGCTCAGCCATTAGGCTGGCATATTTGAAGCTGTGGCCACCGCCAATCGTTTCCAGGTCGCATTCAAACGGCACGCCCAGGGACCACAGCTTCATCCGCAGGCGGTCGGCCGATTCGTGCCAGCGCTCATCCGTGGGATCGCAGCAGAAGAATTGATTGCGGGGCCAGTTGAGCGGATGGATGTGAAGCAGCGCGGAATCCTGCCGGGCATCCTCGGCATCGCGGTACATCGACTCGAGGCCCGGGTCGACGCCCTCGATAATTCGTTTTTGATAATCAATCGCCGGGGAAATCGCCGCCACGGTTGGAAACACGTTCGGGAACTTATACGCCATCCGCAGCGCCCCCTGCCCGCCCATGCTGATGCCCAACAGCGCAAGTCGCGGCGGCTGCGCGCTCCATCGCTCGGCCAAATACGGCACGACACGTTCCAGCACGTAGGCTTCAGCGGAGATCGTTGCATCAAACTCGGGCCAGATCCGGTCGGTCCACCAACTGCGGCCAGTCACGGGTTCGATCACGTGCAGACCGTGTCGCTCGAACTCCTGGACGAAGGCCGGATAATTACGCAGCGACGCCGCTTCGCTGCAATGCAAATACACCACCACGTAACCGTGCGGGCTCGGGCGCGCCGGCTCGAACACGCGGCAGCGATGGCCGGCTAATTCGACGTTGCTCCATGTGCTACTAGTCGTACTCATGCATTCCCCATGCTGCCGACGCAAATGCACGCCGTCTAGTGGCTCCGCGAACCCCTGCGTAGAATGGCTCCATCCTCGCCGCACTTTCTCGAGACGGCACGCACTATCCGCGTCGATTTGAGATTCACGTGAAGCAAATCCTTAGCGCTGAGCAGATTCGTCTCGGCGTACGCGAGCTGGCTGAACGGATTACGGCGATTTACGGCCAGCGGCCGATTACGATCGTGGCCGTCCTTACCGGCAGCCTGGTGCTGCTGGCTGATCTGATGCGGCAACTGGAAATGCCCCTGCGCGTGGCTCTGGTTCAAGGTAATCGTCATCGCGGAGTTGTGGAGCCGCGGCCTGGCCTGGTGATCAACGACGGTTTGCTGCCGAACCTCCAGGGCCGCGACGTTCTGGTAATCGACGACATTTTCGACACGGGCCACACGCTCGTCGAAGTGCTGACCCAACTGTTGGCTCAGGAGCCGGCGTCGATTCGCTCGGCGGTACTCATGCGAAAAATCGACCGGTCCGAAGTGGCAGTTGAGCCGGATCATGCCGTGTTCCAAATCCCGGATGAGTTCGTCGTCGGTTACGGACTTGATTATGAAGACCGCTACCGCAATCTGCCGTATGTGGCGGCCTTGGAGCCGGAGGACCTGGCGGCAGATTGATACATAGTTCGCATTTTCGAACCTACACAATAACGATAAACAAGGAGACATGGAGACAAGGAGACAGGGAGAAGAAGTCATATCAACGTATCTCCTTGTCTCCCCTTTCGTTCGGCTGAGGTCACGGCCGAAGCCTTGTCTCCTTGTCTTTTTTCATGCGTCGCATCCTTCACGTCATCGATTCGCTCGGCTACACCGGCGCGACCATGCAGCTCTTGGCGTTGGCCGAAGGTCTCGCCTGCCGCGGCTTCGATGTGCACATTGCGGCACTCAGCGAATCGTCGCGAACTGCTCTCCCTTTTAGGGAGGCTTGCGGCGAGCCGGGCAGAGCCGGGCCGGAGGAGGGTTCGGCTGCAAAGTCGGGACCTCGCATTCCAGTCACCTATCTGCCGCGCCGCTGGCGCGTCGATCCGCTCGCCGATGTTCAGCTGATCCGTCACGTCGCGCGCCTGAAGCCCGATGTGGTCCACACTTGGAACTGCGTGCCGGGAATGTTGGGCCCGATTGCCGTCAACTGGGCGCGCACGAGGCGCAGGCGCAAACAGTTGGTGGCCGAACCGACTGAGGGTCCACGTCTTGTAGCCGGACAATATCGGATTCAGCGTTGGCCCAGCGAATTCGAATCGCAAGTTGAGCGCCGATTCGCTCGACAAGCGGTGCGCTATCTTTCGAACAGCACGGCAGTGCGCGATTGGTGCGTGACTCGCGGCCTTCGTGACCAGAGATTTACCGTGATCCCGCCCGGCGTGCCCGCTGCACCCGCAAGCGATGTGCCGCGCGACGCGCTTTTGCGCGAACTCAATTTGCCCGCCGACGCGCGTTTGATCGGCGTCGTGGGTCGGCTCGTGCCCGACAGCCGCGTGCAGGACCTCATTTGGGCGGCGGACCTGCTGCGCGTGCTGCACGATAACCTGCGCGTGCTCATCGTAGGCGATGGGCCGCTGCGTTCGCAGCTCGAACAATACGCCCGGCTGGCAAGCGACTTGGAACACATCCGCTTTCTCGGCGTGCGGAGCGACCTGTGGCGAATCCTGCCGCACTTCGACGTGCTGTGGAACGGCAGCGAAAACCGATCGGTTTCCAGCTCGATCCTGGAAGCCATGGCCGCCGGCGTGCCGGTCATCGCCAGCGACGTGCCGGTCAATCGCGAATTGGTCGTGGCCGATGAAACCGGCTACGTGATTCCCATCGGCCGACGCTCGGGCCGCGCCGACCGCGCCCGCCACACCGACCGCATCTTCAACGACGCGGCGCTCGCGGCCCGGCTGGGCACGGCTGCAAAGCAAGTGGTTTCTAGCCGCTTCAATCGAGAGCAAGTAGTCGCGAGCCACGCCGATTTGTACTCAGAGGTTTTGAAAGCCGGCCGGTGATTTTCGCCCCACTAAATTTTTTTCTTTTTTTCGTGGGGCGAAATTCGGCGAATTTCGCCCCACCTTGCCCGCGCAAGTCGTTTGCTGGTTCGCATTT
>DATFGJ010000118.1:0-3330 GCA_035249585.1 Lacipirellulaceae bacterium | reverse complement strand
CGGGCGAATACAAGTTCGAAGGCCTTGCGCCGGGCCACTATCGAGTGCATGAAATTCAGCCCGCCGGTTATTTCGACAGCGCCGAGCGCGTGGGCACGGCCGGCGGCGTGCTCGACGGCGTCGACACGATCCCCAGTATTTACCTTGCGCCCGGCGCGAATGCCACGCAGTATGACTTCAGCGAGCGCGTGGGCGTCGGGCTTTCGGGCAACGTTTATCACGATCGCGATAACGACGGTGTGTTCGACCGCGGCTCGGAGGAAAGCATCGCCGGCGTGGTGATCAAGCTGCTGGGCGCGAGCGGCGCCGACACGGGACTGCGCGCGACGACCGATGCGGCGGGTTTCTATCAGTTCAACAACCTTGCCGCCGGCACTTACTCGGTGGTTGAAGTGCATCCGGCCGGCTGGCTCGACGGCATCGACACACCGGGCAATTTGGGCGGTGTGGCCGACGTTTCGCCGCCGGGCGACCGGATCAGCCAGATCACGATCAACTGGGGGCAGGCCGGCGTTGAATACAACTTCGGCGAGCTGCTGCCGGGCAGCATTCATGGCATCGTCGTCGTGTCGACCGACCCGGCGTGCGAACCGCGCGACGGCGAGCCGCCTATCGCGGGTGTGCGAATCGACCTCTTGGATGCGGCGGGCAACGTAATCGCGACGACACATACGAACGCAGCCGGCGAATACTCTTTCACAGGCTTGCGACCGGGCACGTACAGCGTGCGCGAGCATCAGCCGGCTGGCTACTTCGATGCCGACGCCCACGTGGGCACCGGCGGCGGCACGCGGCTCAACTCGAACCTGCTGGGCGATATTGACGTCGCTTCGGGTGAAGACTTGTTCGAGTACGATTTCTGCGAGGAGCCGCCGTCGACGATTTCGGGCTTCGTGTTCATAGACGGCCCGCCGATTGTCACCAACGATCCGCTCACGCCGGAACAGGTTGCTGCACAGCGCGACGGCGCGCGAACGCCGGACGATCGGCCGCTGGCGGGTGTTGTGCTTGAGCTGCGCCAGGGCCTTTCGGGCGACCCAATTTTTGTCCACGAGGCACTCCCGGGTCATTACGTGGGCGCGAGCAACGATGTCATTCGGGTCGTGACCGATGCCAACGGCTTCTATCAATTCACCGGACTGCGGGCCGGCACGTACGCGGTGGTCGAACAATCGCCGACGGGTGTGCTCGACGGCATCGATACGCCGGGTACGCTGGGCGGGTTGCCGGTGAATCCACGCCTGCCATCGGGTCGTCCGATCCAGCCGCATGCGATTCCATCGCCCAGCCAGCAGGCCACGATCGAGTTGTTCCGAGCGCAGTTCGGCAACGACGCCATCGTGCGAATCCCGCTCCCTGCGGGGCGGCTCTCCCAGGAAAATAACTTCAGCGAGGTGACGACGCGGCCCGATCTTCCGCCAATCATCCCGCCGCCCGCGCCGCCGGAGCGTCCGCCGGTTTTCGCGCCGCTGGCCGTGCCGTTCGTGCCGAAGCTGGTATTGCCGCCGCGTCCGCCGGCGATTGCGCCGCCGGACATCTTCGGCGGCTCGAGCAACGTCGTTGGCTTCACTTGGCACCTGAGCGTGGTAAACGCCGGCTGGCCGCGGAGCGCGACGCCTCCGTCGAGTGTGCGATTCCAAATGACTTCCATGCAACTGACGGCCGCCGCGTGGCAAAACACGTCGCACGATCAGGGGCGCTGGACGCTGGCCACGGTTGACGACGACACAGTCAGCGTGCTGCGCGAAGAGGTGTTCGGCAGCGAAAACGCCACGCCGGTGGTTGGCGACTTCAACGGCGACGGCGTGAGCGACATCGGCGTGTTTGCGGGCGGGCATTGGTTCCTGGATCTCAATGGCAACGGACGCTGGGACGCTGGGGATCTTTGGGCACATTTGGGCGCCGACGGCGACCTGCCGGTCACCGGTGATTGGGACGCCGACGGCAAGGCGGACATCGGCATTTACGGTCCGGCGTGGCCGCGCGACCCGTGGGCGATCACGCGGGAGCCGGGTCTGCCCGACCTCGACAACTTCCCGATTCGGCCGGCCGGCAAAATGAAAAATGTGCCGCCGGCCGAAGATGAAGCCGCCGAGGGCGCCCGCGTGCTCAAGCGCACCGCCCGCGGCCAGAGCCGGGCTGACGCGATCGACCATGTGTTCCACTATGGCACTCCCGGAGATGCACCTGTGACGGGCGACTGGAACGGCGACGGCATCCGGCAAATCGGCGTGTTCCGCGACGGCCAGTGGCACCTGGATCTCAACGGCGACGGCCGGTTCACCGAAGTCGACGCTGCCGTGACGTTTGGCGAAGCGGGCGACTTGCCGGTGGTCGGCGATTTCGACGGCAACGGCTTCGACGAGATCGGCGTGTACCGCGCGGGCACGTGGATCGTCGACACGAATCGCAACCGCGAGCTGGACGCGCAGGACAAAGTCTTCGAGCTGGGCGAAGCGAACGGGCGACCGGTCGTCGGCGACTGGAACGACGACGGCGTCGATGATCCGGGCGTGTACCAGCCAGCGGCCGGCGGCGATCGGCTCACGCGGCGGGCTGGATGAAATAGGTCATGTAAAAATCCTCGAGGTTCCGCATAGGATGCCAAACCGCCATAGTGTGTCGCGCTCCTATGACTGATGAGCGTGGATGTCGGTTATGTGCTTCGCTGAAACGAGGAGCAGTTCTGCGACAGGCTCTTCTTGAATTTCGCCTCACTCATATTTTTTTCTTTTTTCTGGTGAGGCGAAATTCGGCGAATTTCGCCTCAGGCGCTCGCTGCAAGTCGTTTGCCGGTTAGGGGTTGGCGCGTGGCAGTGAGGCGAAATTATCTGAATTTCGCCTCGGGGGGCGTGCAAAATTGCTTCCAGGTGGGGCGAAATTCGTCAGCACTTCGAGGTGCCGCATCAGATGTCCAAAATTCCTCCCACCTACTTTTGGACATCTGATGCGATTTGGGTTTGTCCAATCTCTGCGGTTTGCCGCGGTGACAGGTGCGCAAAATTCTTGGGTGTGGGTTTTGCGCATGTGTCGCGTTTTGGATGCAGATTGCAAAGCTGACAGTTGGAGCGCAGCGCTAGCGCGGGCGCGCTCCGATGACGGACGGCTACTCTGCCCGGCTAACGGTTCCGCAAGCTCATGGCAGGCAGCTGAGAGCTTCGCACAGCGACGTGTACATTAGCACACTTAGTGGCCGGAAACAAGAAGCAAGTTGTTTTTGAGATAAACGCGAAAAAAAAGCGCTTGCGTGCTGGCGCGGAAAAAGTTTGGAATCGGCCACAGAATGTGGTAAGGTCGACGCGGGACGTGTTGCGCTGGTGTATTCTCCGG
>DATFGJ010000117.1:0-3559 GCA_035249585.1 Lacipirellulaceae bacterium | reverse complement strand
GCCTTCACGTTCCCGGATGCCGATTTGCTCTTGGTCGGCGTGCTCACGGTGGGTGTGCTGCTGGTGAGTGTACTACTGCATGAAGTAGCCCACGCATTGGCGGCCATTCATGTCGGCGGCAAGGTCGACGCGATCGTTTTGGGTCCGGTTGGAGGACTTATTTCGCCGCGCGTGCCCGATGAACCTGAAGCTCACTTGTTTGTTGCGCTAGCCGGGCCGGTCGTCCACCTGTCCTTGGCAGTCCTGGCGGCCATTGGGCTGGCGATTGCGGGAAACAGCGACCTCGTCGGCCTCTTGAATCCGCTTGCCACGCCACAAGACCTGGTGGAGCCGGGCAGCATGTGGCTGGTGAGCGCAAAGCTCACGCTGTGGTTGAATTGGATCTTGATGCTTCTCAACCTGTTGCCGGCGTATCCGTTCGATGGTGGGCCGGCGCTGCGCGCGATGCTTTGGCCGGCACTGGGCCGGCGCACGGCTCGGGTGGTGACGGCGCGCGTGGCGATGGTTATCGCGGTTTTGATTTGTGCCGCCTCGCTGCTGCCGCTCTCTGGCGAGCTGCCGTCGCGCGTGCCGACGTGGATTCCGCTGGTCACGTTGGGAATGTTCGTGTTTTTTAGTGCGCGGCAGGACCTCGCAGCTCGCGAGCCGCTGGAGTGGGCCGAGCAGCCGGCTGGGTACCAGGCGAGCGCCGAAGGTCTCGATCTGCTCGATTCCATGTGGCCGGCCGACGATGACGACGAAGGCGTGTTGGTCGAGCACCAGCAGCGAGCTGCTGCGCCGCAGAGCGACCAGGCTCAAGATTCGTCAGAGGATGCGCGCGTCGATGATATTCTGGCCCGGCTCTACAACTCGACCTGGGACGCGCTCTCGCCGGAGGAAGTAGCAGTGCTGCAACGTGCGAGCGAGCGCTATCGTCAGCGCCGCCGCTAAGCCAGGCCGGCCCTCGGGACATGAGCTTGTGGCCGAATGCCAAGCGGCCGCCGGCTCTAGCAAAGTCGCAATACCGACCACGCCGGGTCCTCTCCTGCACCTGTCGTCATTACCGGCGCAATCGTTGTAATCCGTTGTCACGCGGGTAAATCACATCGGCCGTCCCGCCTCGGCGGGGCTGGTCCAAATCGGCCGCGCGCAGCCGCAAACCTATGTTTCTACTGAGCATAACCGCGGCGTCGTTGTTGCCGGGGCAATCCGCATCGCCGATGCCGTCGCCGAGATTTATCAGTTTACCTGTGGAGAATTTTGTCGTGGCCACGACGTACCACGAACAATTCCTTACGCCCGCGTTGAGCAGCGGGGACGGCCCCGCGATGGCCGCGGTTGGCGAGCAATCGCTCCGCCCCGAAGCGGTCCAATTGGTTCGCGCGCTGGAACGCGCGTTCAGCCAATCGTTCGCCGTGATCGACTGCGCGAGCGGAAATCGAGTGCGCAACGCGACCAACGGCCTGCCGGTGGATTTGTACAAGCGGCTCGCCACCTGCGCCGAGATTGCCCAGCGCGGGCGACCGGAAATATTGGACGAGGTTTCGCCGCTTGTGCTCCTGGCGGTGCCGCTGCCGGTTTCCGCGACCGATTCCCCGATGGTCGCGGTGAGCGTCCTCTTGAGCGAGGCGATCGAAGAAGAATCACAAATCGCCGCGGCGGCCCGCGAGTTCGGCCTCGAGCCGCGACACGCGCTGCGCTGGGCTCAAGAGCAACTGCCCTGGCATCCGCACGCTATCCAGGAAGTCAGCTCGGCGGTGACCGAGAAGCTCGGACTGGTGCAGACGACCGCCCAATTAAAGCGACAGCTGGCCGACCTTTCAGCCCACCTCTTGGCCACGTTCGAGGAGATTACGCTCCTTCATCGCCTGACGGAACATCTCTCGATTTCCAAAAGCGTGACGGAGCTGTGCCGCCTCTCGGTCGGTTGGCTGGCCGATGTCGTGCCGGCCAAGAGTGTGGCCATCTGGTTCGAAGCAAGTAGCCACTTGCACGAGCAGCACGCGTCCGAGTCTGCCGGCCGCAAGTCGGTGCTTATCGCGCATGGCAAATGCCCACTCGCGGAGAGCGAGCTCGGCCGGTTCATTGAGAGGCTTGGCCCGCGCGTGGCCAGTGAGCCGCTTGTACTGAACCGCGGCGCAACCAGTTCGCCGACGTGGTTTTATCCCGATATTCGCGAAATCATTTCCGTGCCGATCCGCGAAGGGAACCGCGTCTTCGGCTGGCTGCTGGCGCTCAACCATAATGGCGGCGGGGACGTCACCAACAGCGAGGCCGAGTTCGGCACCGTGGAAGCCTGCCTGATGGCCAGCATGGCCACGATCCTGGGCATCCATTGCGGCAATATCGCGCTGTACCACGAGCAGTCGGAATTCTTCGGCAGCGTCGTTCGGGCGTTGACCTCGGCGATTGACGCCAAGGACCCGTATACCTGCGGACATAGCGATCGCGTGGCACGCCTGGCCGTGTGCCTCGCCCGGCAGTTGGGTTGCAACCAAGAAGAACTCAATACGATTTACCTGTCCGGCCTGCTGCACGACATCGGCAAGATCGGCATCGACGACCAGGTTCTGCGAAAGACGGGCCCACTCACGCCGGCCGAGCTGGAGCACATCAAGACGCATCCTGAATTGGGCTGCCGGATTCTCGACGGCGTCAAGCAGCTCGACAAAGTCATGCCGGTCGTGCGCCATCACCACGAAGCGTGGAACGGCGCAGGCTACCCCGACGGACTCAAAGAAGACCGGACGCCGTTCCTGGCGCGAGTTGTCGCGGTGGCCGATTCGATGGACGCCATGTCCAGCGACCGGCCGTACCGCAAAGGCATCCCCGATGAGCGGCTCGACGCCATCTTGCGCGAAGGGGCCGGCAAACAGTGGGATCCCCGGATCGTCGACGCGGCGTTTCAAGTGCGCGAAGACCTGCGCGGCATCTGCCGCTCCGAGCGCAAGTTGCTTTCGCTGGACGTCACTCGCTGGCAAGCAGAGGCATCGCAGCCATCGACTGTCGACGTTGCGAAGTAACATACTATCCCGAAGCGCAAGCGAGGGAATCGAGGGCATTTTCTCACCTTTCCGTCGCTTGCGCTTCGGGCTAGCCTGAGTCGGCAGCTGGTTCGATCTTGATGTTATCTCTCCATCCGAGCTTCTCGGCGATCGCGATCGCGATGGCGTACTCCCACCCGCGGCTGCCGTTTTGATGGATGACAACGGGCGAATTCTCGGCCACCATCGCGACGGCTTGCGGCACGTCGAGCACCCGCAGCACGTTAAGGAAGTCGGGGCCCTGCCGATGCGACCTGGATAAGCCGTATAGCACCAGCCGCTCGACTCGCGGCTCGAACAACGCGGCATATAGCGCGATACCGGCCATATCGCCTTTGGCACGCAGCCGAAGCGACGTGGTTTCCAGGCCGTCGATTGCACGCACGGATTGAATTGCCCGGCGCGTGTCCCACACGCGCATCCCGTCGAGCGTCTGGCCGAGCAGCATGAAACGGCGACGAATATGCGTTTCACGATCGGCGTTCCAGGCCGTCGGACCGATGCCGCGCGGCGCGACAAAAGCCAATGCACTTTTT
>DATFGJ010000116.1:0-4478 GCA_035249585.1 Lacipirellulaceae bacterium | reverse complement strand
CTGCCGAAGGTGGAGATAACTGTGTGGGTCGAGGACCTGCGCGCCGAAGACGTCGCTCGCAAGATTGTCGAGGTGGCCCGCACCGGCCGCATGGGCGACGGAAAAATTTTCATCTTGCCGGCGCAGCCCTACGAGGCCGTCGTGGATCTGGCATCGTGATTGCTTGCGGAAAACTTGTGCGCTCAACGACGCGACTCGTGTTGAACCTCGCCGCGCTTCTGGTGGTGGCCGGCGTTGCATTCGCCGAGCCGGCAAGCGATGCGCGACTGCGTTCGGCCGGAATTCGAAGCGTAACCGGCCGGCATCTCGTACTCTTGACCGATTTGGCATCCGACCCGGAAATCGCCAAGCTGCCGGCGATCTTCGATGAGGCAGCGGTGCAATGGGCCGACTATTTTGGCGTCGATCCAGGCAGGATCGCCGATTGGCAGGCCAGGGCCCATCTCATCGGCGAGCGCCGGCGATTCGATGCGCTCGATCTCATGCCGGCCAGCAACGACAAATTCGTAAACGGAATTTCGTTCGGTTCCCAGCTTTGGCTGTACGATCAACCGACGCCATACTACCGCCGCCACCTGCTGCTGCACGAGGGAACGCACGCCTTCATGGTGTCGTTTCTCGGCGGTTGCGGACCGGGCTGGTACATGGAAGGGACTGCAGAACTTTTGGCCACGCATCGGCTTGATGAGCGAACCGGGAAGCTGTCGCTAAACATCATGCCGAAAAGCCGCGAGGAAGTGCCGATGCTCGGCCGCATCAAGCTTATCCGCGATGCGGTCGCGGCGAACCGCGCTCTCACATTCCTAGAGGTCATGCAAATCGATAATCGCCAGCAGCTTGGCAACGAGTCCTATGCTTGGACGTGGGCAGCGAGCAAATTCCTGGACGCCCATCCACGCTACCGTGATCGCTTCCGCCTTTTGAGCAAACACGTCCTCGACCCGAAATTTAATGCAATCACGCGCCGCGAATACAAGGCCGACTGGGCCGAACTGACCGCCGAATGGGAGGCATTCGTCGGGGCGCTCGATCATGGTTATGACTTCGAGCGGATGGCGATCGATTTTTCACGCGGGCGGCCGCTTGCTGGTCAGCCGGCGCGGGCTACGATCCAGGCTGATCGCGGCTGGCAATCGTCCGGCATGTGGCTCGAAGCAGGCAAGGCGTACCGCGTAACCGCCAGCGGGCGCTATCAAATCGCGGCCGATCAATCGAACGGCGCCTTGCGGCCGTGGCCGTGCGAGCCGGGGGGAGTCACCATCGAGTATCATGATGGCCGGCCGTTGGGTGTTTTACTCGGCGCAATCGTCGGTCGCAAAAATTCTGCGGACTCAAGTTTCGCCAAACCGATCGCCGTGGGGCTGGGCACGACAATTGAATCGGCAGCAAGCGGCACATTGTATCTGCGCGTCAACGACTCAGCCGCTGCGCTTCATGACAATCGCGGCACCGTCGCGGTGACTGTCGCATTGGCAACTGAGTAATTCGGGCCCCCACGGATGCGGTTGACACTTATTCTTGACGCCTGAACAATGGCGCCGGGTGGCACGCCCTGCAAGGGCGTGCTCTATACATACTTGGCGGCCACGCCCTTCGCCGAGCCTCAGGGCGTGCCACCCCGCCGCTGCGCTTCGCAACTGCCAAGCTTACTACGATCACACGTGACGAATTATATTGCACAGAACGATCCCGAGGTTTGGGCCGCGATCGCCGGCGAAATCCAGCGTCAGCGCGACGGCCTGGAGATGATCGCCAGCGAAAACTACACCAGTCCAGCCGTGATGCAGGCGGCCGGCAGCGTGCTCACGAATAAATACGCGGAAGGGTATCCGGGCCGCCGATATTACGGCGGTTGCGAGTTTGTGGACGTGGTGGAGCAGCTTGCCATTGACCGCGCCAAGCAACTGTTCGGCGCCCAATTCGCCAACGTTCAGCCGCACAGCGGCTCGCAGGCCAACACTGCAATCTATCTCACGGCGCTGGAGCCGGGCGATACCGTACTTGGGCTCGACCTGGCGCACGGCGGCCACCTCACGCACGGCATGAAGCTCAACATCAGCGGTATGCTGTACCATTTCGTCAGCTACGGCGTCACGCGCGACGCACATCGCCTGGACTTCGACCAGATCGCTCGGCTCGCGCGCGAGCATAAACCCAAGCTGATTGTGGCCGGCGCCAGCGCGTACCCGCGCGAGATTCCCCATGACAAATTCGCCCAGATCGCGCGCGATACGGGCGCGAAGCTGATGGTCGACATGGCGCATTACGCGGGCCTCGTGGCGGCCGGCTTGCACAACAGCCCGGTTCCTGTTTCCGATTTTGTCACCACGACCACGCACAAGACGCTGCGCGGCCCGCGCGCGGGCTTGTGCCTTGCCAAGGAGGAATACGGCAAAACGATCAACAGCCGCGTGTTTCCCGGCATCCAGGGCGGGCCGCTGATGCACATCATTGCCGGCAAAGCCGTCTGCTTTGGCGAAGCGCTGCGGCCCGAATTCAAGACGTACGCCCGGCGGATCATCGAAAACGCCAAGGCGCTGGCGGAGTCGCTGCTCGGCGGCGGCTTGAAACTCGTAAGCGGTGGCACCGATAATCATCTCCTGCTTGTCGATGTCACGCCGCTTGGGATCGGCGGCAAGCTCGCCGAGCAGGCGCTCGACCGCTGCGGCATCACGGTGAACAAGAACATGATTCCCTACGATGAGCGAAAGCCGGTCGATCCCTCCGGCATCCGCATCGGCACGCCGGCGCTGACCACTCGCGGCATGGGCGCTGAAGAAATGCGCCGAATCGGCACCTGGATGCTGGCGGCGCTGAAGGCGCCCGATGATGAAGCGCTATTGAAGGAGATTCGCGGTGAAATCCGTGAGTTGTGTGAACAATTCCCCGTGCCAGCCGCTGCTGTGAGCTAAGCGCCCAGTCCCGTTGTGGTCGGCCCCATACGTTTCGAATTTGTATGAACCAAAGCCGCGAAAAAAGCCGCATCCTCATCGCCGACGACAACGAACCGAATGTCGAGCTGCTCGAGGCTTATCTCAGCGGAACGGAAGTCGAAACAGCTGTCGCTAAAGACGGCCAGGATACGCTGGCCAAAGTCGCCTCGTTTCGACCACATCTCATCCTGCTTGACATCATGATGCCCAAGCTCAGCGGCTTTGAGGTTTGCAAGAAGATCAAGAGCGATCCGTCCACAAGCGGCATCATGATCTTAATGGTGACCGCGCTCAATGAGCATGGCGATATCGAGCGAGCCGTGCAGGCCGGCACCGACGACTTGCTTTCAAAGCCGGTCAACAAGGCGGAGCTTCTCCTGCGAGTTGACAAAATGCTCAAGCTGCGGCATGTCACCGACGAGGTCGAGCGACTGCGGCAATATATTGAGCAAATGGAAAGCCGCGGCTGAGTAGATCCGCCTTTCGGGCCGACAATCATGTCGCCAGCTCTCTCGAGCACTATCAGTCAAGCTGGAAAGCCTGACGTACCACCAGCTAATTCCTCTGTCTCGCGTTGTTTCGTCGGGGTATGATTCAAAAAAGCACTTTTTCCGGTTGGAGCCCCGGCATGGCCCAAAGCAAGCAACGATTTCATCGACATCTTCCCGATGCAATGCGGCCTGTATTCCTCACGGCGTTTGCGCTGGCAGTCGCTGCGGCTTCGCTCAATTTGGCACGGGCCGACGATCGCGATCCTGTGACTGCCGGCAACCGGCCAAAACCCGCTGATGACCGGGTTGCCGACAACGACGGCACGAGCCAGCCGACCTCGAAGGAGCGAATTGCCGAGTTGATACGCCAGCTGGGAAGTCCGCAGTTCGCCGTGCGCCGCGCGGCTTCCATCGAACTGCGTCAAATCGGCGCCGAAGCCTTCGACTTGTTGAATGCGGCCATCGAAGATGCAGATTTGGAGGTTGCCTCGAGCGCACGCTATCTGCTTCGCCAAATCACGGTCCGCTGGGTTCGCGGTGAGGATTCGGCCGCGGTGCGCGCGCTGCTTAACGACTACGGCGATGGGCCGGACGAAACGCGCCTGGAGCATGTCGAAACGCTGGCCAAGCTGGCCAATGGTGATGGCGTGGCCGCGCTGTGCCGCATCGCGCGCTTCGATCGCTCGCCGCTTGTTTCCCGCGCTGCCGCCCTGGAAATCATCCGGCCGCGAGAACACACGACAAAACGAATCGTTCTTGACGCCGACACAGCCCAGCGCGAGTTGGGCGACAGCTCTCGAGTGGCCGCCGCCTGGCTGCGTCAATATGTGGATCAGCTGCGCGATCCGGCCGCTTCCGTTCCCTCATGGCAGAAGTTTATCGACGCTGAGGCGGCGAAACTCGAAGACGGCACGGACGAGACCAGCTCTGAAATTGTCTGCGGGCTCGTGTGGAACCTCGCCGACCTCCACCGTCAGCTCGATAACACGCAGTTGTTTTCCGCCGCGGTGGATCGCATGATCGACTTGGACTCCGACGATTCCGAGGACACGAC
>DATFGJ010000115.1:0-4834 GCA_035249585.1 Lacipirellulaceae bacterium | reverse complement strand
GATTTGTCGTCGCTTGCCACCTGGAGCGACCTGCCGGTTGACCAAACCGAAGCCGAGGCGCGCGCGGAGCAGGCTGGGGAGACCCCGGTGCGTTTCCCGGTTACCAGCGCCACTCCGACACTGCGCTTGCGCCGATCCCGCGATGAGGATGAGGCAAATCGCCAGACGCAATCGCCTGACTCACCCGACGATTCGGGCGATCGCTTCGAAAAGTGGTTTCAGACCAAGGAGACAATTTTCGACTTCACGCCGCCGACCACCGACCAGGTTGACGGTAATTTAACCGGTGAGGCTCCGCCGCTGGTTGCCGCAGACGCATCGTTGAATTCCGCCGCCGGCGACCAATCAAAGACTGACGCCGATACGGCGGCCGATGAAGAGCATTCGACTGAGGACGAAGAGCCAGAGTCGGCTGCCGCAAATACCCCGCGCAGCGGCATCAACTCCCCACAGGTGCCTGCGTGGCCGCAAGGGCGACCCATTCCGAATTGGTCCCGGCCAAGCCGGCGCCGTTCGCCTCTGCGGATGTTCGTCATGATTGGCCTTGGGGGGATTGTTGGCACGGCATTGGGCTACTATGCCCTGCTGTGGCTCTTCGGGCCACAGCGCGACTTTTTGAATGCGCGCCATTATCTGCCCAGCGCGATCTTGCCGCGAGAGTTCCGTTCGCCAGTCATAACGTTGCCGACGAATGATGCCACGGCAATCGAGACGACCGGCGCCGCTGATCTTGCTGCGGGCGACGAGGAACCGATCGAAATCGAGCAGATCGCGGCGCCGGGTGAAGGCAGCGAAAGCGCCGCGGACGGCGTTGCGCGCGAGCCGGCCGAAATTGTCGGCGCGCCGTCGTTTTCCGCTGACGAGCTGGCCGTCGCGCTCGGCACGGCGAAGGAAGCGCAGGCTGGCTTGGTTGCGGGCAACTTCGATGAGGGCGCCCAAGTGAAACGCGCGAAAGGCCTGAGTTACATGGCATTTTGCGATCTGGCTCAGAAGGCAACCTTTGTCGACAAGGATTCGAACGCGAGCTACGCATCGGCCTTGGAACGGGAAGTCCACGAGCTGGTTCGCACGACCCTCGCTGACGCGCATGCTCAACAGGAGCTGGCGCGCCTCGTGCCGCTGTGGATCAAGTCGGCGAAGCGCACGCACGCCGGCATCTTCGTCGCCGGTCGGGTTACGAATCAAAGCGATAAAGGCTCCGTGGTCGAATGGGATTTCGATTCAGAAAGCGGCGAGCCGCTCACTGTGCTTGTCGGGCAGGAGCAGGCCGAGTCGATCGAGCCGTCGGCGCGGCCGCTGGCGATCCTCGGTTGGATTGTAAATCAGCCGGCCGAAAACGTGGATGGTTACACCGGCGATGTCACGCAGGCCATATGGGCCGGCCACATCATCTCTCTGGAATAATCTCGCCGCCGCTGGCAGATTTGCTCGCCGTGCCACTGGCCGCTGAAGCGGTCAGTCCGTAGGATGGGCGGCCGAGGTTATAGCTCCCGCCATGATCATTGCCGTCGCCAAAGAGACGTTTCCAGGCGAGCGCCGCGTTGCGCTCGTGCCATCCAGCGTCGCCCCGTTATTGAAGGGCGGAGGACGCGTGCTCATCGAACAAGGTGCCGGTGCGGCGGCCGGGTTTAATGATGACGCATACCGCAGCGCGGGCGCCGAGATCGTTGCCGATCGCCGCGAGCTGTTCCAATCTGCCGACGTGCTGCTGCAAGTCCGCGGCCTGGGCGCCAATCAGAAGTCAGGTGCCACAGATCTTGACCTGATCGGCGACACGCTCGTGATCGTTGCGCCGTTCGATCCGCTGGGCAGTCCATCGGCTGTGCGGCAAGTCGCCGAGCGAGGCGCCACACTGTTCGCGATGGAGCTGATCCCGCGCATCACGCGCGCCCAGGGCATGGACGTGCTCTCGTCGATGGCCACGATCGCCGGCTACAAAGCCGTGCTGCTGGCGGCCAACATGCTGCCCAAGATGTTTCCTCTCATGATGACGGCGGCCGGCACGCTCAGGCCGGCCAAAGTGTTTGTCATCGGCGCCGGGGTTGCCGGATTGCAGGCGATCGCCTCATCGAGGCGATTAGGCGCTGTCGTGCAGGCGTACGATGTGCGCCCCGCCGTAAAGGAGCAAGTGGAAAGTCTCGGCGCCAAGTTCGTCGAGATGCCGCTGGAGACGGCCGGGGCCGAAACGACCGGCGGCTATGCAAAACAGCTGGATGAGGAGTTCTATCGCAAGCAGCGTGAACTGATGGCCCGCACGGTGGCGGCCAGCGACGTGTGCATCACGACCGCCGCAATCCCGGGAAAACCTTCGCCCCGTCTCATCACCGCCGAGGCCGTGCGCGCGATGGGAAGCGGCTCGGTGATCGTCGACCTGGCGGCCGAGCGCGGCGGCAATTGCGAGCTGACCAAGGCGGATCAGGTTGTGGTGGAGAATGGCGTCACGATTCTTGGCCCGACAAATTTGCCGAGTGAGGTGCCCGCGCACGCCAGCCAGATGCTAGCGAAAAACCTTACGAACTTCCTGCGGCTCATCACGCGCGACGGCAAGTTTTTCTTGAATCTGGATGATGAAGTCGTGCGCGAAACGCTGGCCGCACATCGCGGCGAGGTCGTCAGCCGCCAGGTGCGCGAGCTTTTGGGCCTCGCCCCTCTAAAAACGCCTGCTCCGGACAGTCCGCCGGTGGGCCATCTGGCCGCCAAATAGCGCGCCTGCCTTGCTCGTAATGTTACAATGAGTGAAGGACCGCGCTGAGGTATACGGAATGAGAATGGGGTTTGCCGCCGCCTTGTCGATGTTTCGAGTATGCGCCTGCGCGCTGGCGCCTGCCCTGTTGCTTAGTGCTGCGGGCGGGCGAGTCGCCGCGGCACCGCTCTTGCCCGATTTGTTCGCGTGGGAGCACGAATCGCGCTGCTACATGCACTGTGGCAACATGAACACGCAACTGATCCCGAACAAGGTCCTGTACCAGTTCGTCGGCGCGCTGCCCAATTCGGGCGCCGGGCCGCTCGAAGTTCGCGAGGTCACGCATCCGAACAACGTGCAGGACGTGTACCAGCGAATTTATCAAACGGCCGGGCCGGTCAATGAAGTGCTCATCGGCAGCTTTCCCAATGCGGCCTCGATTCCGCCGCGCCATTTGTTCCTGCCCGGGATTGCGCAATACAACTTGCGCACCGTGCTGCCCGGAGACGGCGTTGGCCCAATCGTTTCGTCGAACGACAAGACCAGCATGGCCGTGGTCGACAGCAGTTCCTACAACACATCCCTGCCAGGCGCGCCCTCAAGCCGCGTGTACGACAGCGTAAGCGATCCGATTCTTGGAATATCGATCGGCTGGGCCGATGTTTACACCACGAGCCTCCCCGGCCAATGGGTCGAAGCGACCGGACTCGCCGACGGCGCGTATTGGCTCGAAGTCATCGCCGATCCCTACAACCGCATTCAAGAACTCAACGAGACGAACAACACGACGCGTATCAAGGTGAACCTCGTCGTGCCCGAGCCGCAGATCCTGCCGGGGGATTACAACGATGATGATTCGGTCGACGCGGCCGACTACGTCGTGTGGCGCAAAACACTCGGACAGATCGTCCCGCAGGGCAGGCGCGCCGACGGCAACGCCGACGGCACGATCGGCCCGGCCGACTACACCGTCTGGCGAGCAAACTTCGGCATCACGCGGGCGGGTGACGGATCAGCCACTTCCAACGTGCCCGAGCCGGCTACTCTAACGTTGGTAATGACCGTTTGCGGGCTTCTGTTATCTCGTTCGGCAGCTCGCTCGCCCCGTGCGACGGTGTGCCGGTAGCGAGAAACTCCCATGCGCGCTAGCCTTCTATGCGGCCCTATCTCGCTTCGCATGCGGCGCTAGTGGCCTAGACTTAAGCTGGACGATTGCCAGCGCCTGATTTCGACCAGCCCCATTGCGCGCCGGAAGGGTTAATAAACAATATGAGGAATGCTGCGATCGCCATGCCGCCTGCCGATAAGTCGCAGGGCGGGCCGCTGACGGCCGAACACCATCGCGAATTGGCGCTCGCGCGCCAACGGTCGAAGTCGATTCGCAAAGCGGCACGCGTCGCCGGCTTTAACGGTTGGGCCACCGCCATCGTAGCCGCGCTTTCGGCGCCATTTGCCCTGTTCAGCCTGAGCGGCGCGCTGGTTTTCGTGGCGCTGTCGGTGGTGGCGTACAACGAATTTCGCGGGCGCAAACGATTGCTGCAATTCGATCAACGGGCGGCGGCCTTTTTAGGCTGGAACCAGATCGGCCTTCTGGCGATTATCGTTGCGTACTCGCTGTGGGCGATCCATACGAATCTCAACCAGGCGAGCTCCGTATCGGCCCAGCTCGCGGCCTATTCCGAATTGGATTCTGCGCTGGGCTCGATGGGGCAATTCGAGACGTTGGCCAAACAAATTGTGTTGTTGTTTTATGGTTCGGTGATCGCGATCAGCGTGGTGTTCCAAGGCCTGAATGCGATTTACTACTTCAGCCGACGCGCAGCGATCGACTCGTACGTGCGCGACACTCCGAAGTGGGTCCGCGACCTGCAGAGCGGCGACCTTTCGTCGTGAGACTTGAATTTAGAGCGTCTAACAGAATGAATTGAACCGCCAAGTACGCCAAGGTAGCCAAGCAAGACCATGAGTTTTTGGCTGCACTTTGCGTCCTTGGCGTCCTTGGCGGTTTCATTTTGTCAGGTGCTCTTAGGAGTTTTGCTCCCGCGCCTCGGTGAGTCGTAAGCGTAACTCACAGCCACAGGTGCAGCCGGCCGCCGAACATGTCGGGGATTGCTTTGCTTACGAGTGCGCGTACACCGTTCGCGTGATAGC
>DATFGJ010000114.1:0-4287 GCA_035249585.1 Lacipirellulaceae bacterium | reverse complement strand
CCGTGGAAAAAATGCCTTACCAGCCTCTGGCCACTCGCGGTGGCTTGCCCACCGATGGGCAGGCAGCCCCTTCGGTGGGAACGCACAATATATCGGCCCGCATGGGGCGTGTCAAACGTCGTGCAAGATAGATTTTACGCCCGTCCAGTTGGCGGGCAAGGGCGTAATCCGAGAATTTTCAGCGGCGCATGCGTTGCGTCAGAATGGCGTCAAATTGGGTAATTTCGCCAGCCGGCGGCGCTGACGCCGCAATCAATCCTTGCGCGTGCCCTCACCATGAGCGCGAATTCTAGCGATGGCTCTCATCGTGAGCACGGCGATCGCCCCGCAGCCTGCCGCTGCAAACAGCATGAAAACTGTTGAAGCGACCATCCAGCCGAGAATCTGGGGTCCTCGAAAATTCTGGTTATACAACATGGCATACAGCGGCGAGGACTGACCCCACACGCTTAACCAGGGGACAAGCGCGCCGATCGAGAATATTCGCAGCTCTCCGCGGCCAAATAGCGCCAGGATGACTAGCGGCGTTGGCACCAGGCAGTACATGACTCCGTGAAACAACACCCATACCAACGGCCATCCCACCACGACGAAGAGTCCGAGGGCAATGGCTATGGCCGTCACGAGGATCATCTGCGCCCGCAGACTGAACTGAAACCGCGGTAGGGAGATCTCCGCGCGCGATGGTTCCGTCGACTCGGGCATGGGCGCTCATCCCTAAGGCATGGGTTCGGCCAAGGCGGCGCCCGATGATATCGCGCGGCGATGGCCGCGTCGACGTACTGCGTACTGCAGAAGTCGGGCCTTACGCGTCGACGGCCTTCCGAATGATTTCCGGCCTGGCAACATCCTGCCGGGCCCGGAACAGCAGTTGCTGAGCGGTTTCTTTTGGCTTCAGCTCGGCGATGCCATGCCGGAAGCGGACGTGGAGCTCGCGGTCTTTGAGAGGCACGACGAAGTTTGACATAGTGATTTGCAACCTCTTCACGAGCTGCACCGCGTCGCCTCGCGTGTTGCCAGGCAGCATGACCACGAATTCGCCATTATCCATCCGCGCGAGCAGGTCTTTCGGGCGCAGAACTTTTTCCAGCGCGGGCTCCGCCAGGTCGAGCATTTGCCTTGCGACTGCCTTGCCCGAATTCCGCAGGACCGATTCGAATTCCTCGATCTTAAAATGGATCACCGTGAGACGAATTCCGAAGCGATGGCTCTCGGTAACGCGGCGCTTGAGCGCCTGGATGAAAGAGCTTCCCGACCCATTCTTGTTTTCGAAGCCTGCGTCGTCGCCATTCTTCGCGTTGGTCGGCGCGGGAAGATACTGGGTAGCGGTGATCGGATAGAAGCTCTGGCCATCGCCCCAGTGGCCGCAGTTGCGCCCGGCTTTCTTTGAGGCATAGAGCGCATCGTCTGCGCGTCGAATAAGAGACGCTGAGTCATCGTTCTGCACGACCTGCGCGACTCCCAGGCTACAGGTAACCTTCAAGGTCTTATCGACGTACACCGTGACGGAGGCCTCGACGGCCCGACGAATCCGTTCTCCGACAATGCAGGCGCCGGCCAGCTCCGTCGCCGGCAGGACCACGGCGAACTCCTCGCCGCCGTAACGGCAGGGCAGATCCATATCGCGGGCCTGCTGGCGAAGCGTCTTGGCCACCGTGCGCAGCACCTCGTCGCCAACCTGGTGGCCATGCGTGTCGTTGAATTTCTTGAAGTGGTCGATGTCCAGAATAATAAGCGTCAGTGGCGTTTGCTTGCGATCCCACTCGTTGATGCGGCGCTTGAGCTCATCGTCGAAGGCGCGGCGATTCGACAGGCCGGTGAGCGAATCGGTGCGGGCCTCCGATTCGTAAGCCTTGATTTCGGCCGCCTGTGCTTCAAGCTGCTTCTCGGCCTTTTCGAGCCGCTGTTGCAGATTGTCGTTGGCCGCAAGGATTTGATCCATCGCCGTGAGCACGGCCTCGTTCGCGGCACCGTCTTCGCGATTCACGCCGGCCAGCTCGGCCGAGATGGCCTTCATCTTGGCGGCGTGGTCGCCGACGTCGCTCATCACGCCTTTGGCCAAATCGGCCACGCGGCTGGTGGCCATCAGCGTGCGCTCGGCGACGCGGCGGGCCTCTTCGGTGATTGCCGGCCTGGGCGCCGGCTTCTTGAAAGAAGACTTCGATGATTTCGGTCTGGCAGATCGGCCGCCTAAAAACCACACGCCGGCCGTGAATCCAACGCCCAGCGCGACGCACGCGCAGGCGAGATTCACGAGCAAGAACGTCGTCGTTACGGCCAGCGGAGCAAACATCTGGATGCTTTCCAAAACGACACGATCCGCGTGGGCGCATCCTCGCAGTCGAGCGCAAAGCGCGCTCCTCCCACGCCGACAAAGCGCGGATCGCCCCACTTTTGGTGTCTTGAAAACGTAGAATCCGGCCAACTTATGTCAATTCAGGGGCCGGGCTGGATTTGCGGTTGCTGCCTGTCTCAAGTAGCCTAACCGGCTGCATAGTCCGATTGCGCCAGATGAAACGGTAATGCGGCGCGTTTTGGGAATTGGAGTGCGTTGGCACGAGCGGCCAATTCTAGAGGGCGATTTCGAGGCGATTTCCAGCCGGCGCGTCATCGGCGACTTCCACGCCGCGTGTGGCATTGATGCCGTGCCCTTGATGAACGATGTCGACTTTGTAATAGCCGACAGGCAGGCCATATAGATCCACTTCGCTGCCGACCAACTCGCATCGTCCCTGCTCGGACGTCATTCCCGAATAGGATTGCAGACCTTCGCCCATAAATGGTTCGGGCGTGAACGTAATGTTTGCGCCGCCAAGCGGCTTCCGCTTCAGGCTTACGGTCAGATCCAAAACTTTGATGTCGGAATGAGTATCGAGTGCCTCGAATCGAGCCACAAGCTCGTCGGCCGCGATGGCACCATCAGAATTTTGATCGATTCGCTGCATAGCAAAGACTAATGACGGACATTCGCGAAGTTCGTCCCTCACGAGTTTGCCGTCGCCATTGGCGTCATACAGCTCCATTGCTTTTGAGGCGTTTTGCGCGGGATCGATCGACGGCAACTGAGAAGCGACCGAGCCGCCGCAGCCCGCAATCGTCGTCAGCAACATGGTCGGCAGCAACACGGTGGCGAATGTCGATGGGTTGATCATGGCCGAGGCCACACGCAGCATTGAGTAGACGCCACAAAAATTTTTCGCGTCATCGAGTAATTCTCAACCAAATCGCTGTATCGACGGCAGTCAGTATACCGCACCAATCGAACGAACGCGTGCGAGGTCGAGACACTGGGAATCAGCCGCGAGTGCGCACCTTGGTTTGTCCATCATCATTTCGCCGGCAGTTCAACTCCCATTCTCGAAGCTCAATATCAAATGAGATCGGCTGCACAGAACCGTCGCAGTAGACGGCATTAAAGATTCCTGAATGGGGGCTACCAAAGCGCACAGTGCAACCGGTGTCACGGTGTGTATCGGGCCTTGGCGTGTAATCGTGATTCAGACCAGGCGAGGCATTGCCCCAGCGGACAACGTCCCAATCGTAACCCTGATAGAGCGAATTGTTGTCCGAGCAAGAATCTCTATCAATGTTGTCGCTTGGATAATGACCGACAAACAAGTATTTCTCGCCGACGAGCACCGTTTTGGAAGTTCCATCGGTGATTTGCGCAATGTCCACAGGCAAGCGGGGGCGTACTACTCCATCGAACGCTTTGGAAACCGCCTCATCCGTGTAAGAGCCCCAGTTGCAACTGGGATAGTTCCTGAGACAGTTAATATCCGGACCAGTGGACCAACCGGGGTTGCCCTGAGTTGGACAGTGAGAACCGCCGTTTGCGGCGTAGTCTGTCTTGGCGACGTACTTGTCGTCGCCCGCAGGGAAAGGTGCGTTGGTTGAATCCTCTGGCCCATAGGAATTGGCGACCTGACGGCGCGTGGGGCAGTAAAAAATGGCGACTGGATGCTTCTTCTGTTTGGTAAGCTCAAACCGTTTTTGAGCAAGCGGGAGCCCCTGCCCAACGACATACGCGTTTCCCTCTTCGAGAAACGGCAGGATAGAGAACGCCCATCCGCCTGGCTGCTTTTCGCCACTTCCCATGTCGGGATCGCCCGTCCACAAGTACCCCCAGCCGCCAGAGGGAAAAAATCCGTAGGTGTTCTCGTGATTCAAAAACGCAATGCCCATCTGTTTGAGGTTGTTCTGGCATTGGTTTCTCCGCGCAGCTTCACGTGCGGCTTGAACAGCCGGCAGCAGCAGCGCCACGAGGATGCCGATGATGGCGATCAC
>DATFGJ010000113.1:0-9413 GCA_035249585.1 Lacipirellulaceae bacterium | reverse complement strand
GGTCAGGTTATCCTGCAATTCGACAAAACGGGCAGCGGCAATGTAGTAACCACGGAGCTATCGCACCGCTACTTATGGGGCCCGGCCGTCGACCAGCTCTTGGCTGATGAGGTAGTTAAAAGCCTCACGGATGCATCGCAGAACGAGCGGCTTTGGGCGCTGGCCGATCACTTGGGCAGCGTTCGGGACGTGATCGATGACGATGGCACCGTGCGCAAGCACTCGATCTATGACAGCTATGGCCGCATCACCGGCGAAACATTTCGCGACATCGACGGCGATGTGGTCGGCGAGACCTATGCCGAAGCCATCGACCAGTTGTTCGCGTACACCGGCCACGCGCGCGACAAGTTTACGAATTTAATCCAAGCCCGCCGCCGGTGGTTCGACGCTGACAACGTTGGAAATACGCCGACGTCGTACGTGGACGACGACGGTCTCCAACGGAAGATTAGACCCGGCGCACTGCGAGAGCGCAATCGCCAGTTGGCGGAGCTTTCCCGGGCGGACGGCCGTTATTGGGCAGATGAGGGATATCAGCGACAAGAGGCCGCTGCCGCCAACCTCCGTGGTGGAATTGCCGTGGCGCGCGCATTCGGAGCCGGCTTGCAGACAGGAGCGAAAGCTTTTGGGAATGCAGGCGTCGACACAGGAGTTTGCTTTGTAACTCTTGGATTCGTGCCGGAAGTTGGTCTAATCCCCATAACGCAGGCTGATCTCGACGCCGGTTATGCGATCGGCTACGGCGGCCAACGTGTCGGAATTGAGTTTCTGGTCGGGGTGGCGACTGCGGGCGCATCGCAGGCTGGAAAAGTAGGGCAAGCCGTCTCTCTTATGGATGTCGGCGGCAATATGTCATCCGTTGGTCAGGGAACGTATGGGCTCATCGAAGATGGCAGCATCGACGCTGAAGACCTGCTTCAAATTGGAGGCGGGGCGGCCGGGATCGGCGGAAACAAGCTCGGTCTTGGCGCAAAGCCGAGTGGCGGAGCGAATACGCCCGGCACTACTTTAGTCCCCGTAGGCGCAACCCCATTAGGCAGATGGGGTGAATCGCGACTTGCGCAGTTCTTAGGAAATCAAGGCGCAAAACCGACTTGTCCGTTTGATACGTCTCGCGGCAAGAGAGACATTGATCGACTTCTCAATGGCATTGCCACGAATCGAAAGCAGGCAGGAATGTTTGTCTAACGTCGAGAATCCGCAATCAAATTCTCAAGGATGTCGAGCTGATCAGAGGCGGCGATATTAGGGGTTCGCATTGGCACTTTTGGCAGGGAGCTGATCAAGAGCTGTTGGATTTCTTGGATTTGCAAAAGGCTAACAACATCAATATTGGCTATACCGTACACTGACATGAGATTCGACCTATTCGAAAAACTGACTCTCGACCAAGCCCAAGAGTTGCTGCGTCAATTCAAAGAAGATGGGGCTGCCAATATCGACGGCGTGCGCGCCGAGGCCGCTCAATGTGGCGTGATTGCCGACTATCGCATGGAGTCACTGCCAAATTTCTTGCGCTGGGCATTTCTGCAAATGCAGATACTTCCAACGAACCCCGATACGAGTGAGTCTGGTTGGATACAATCAACACCGGAAAATGAGACCGGTTCATTCGAGTTCGATGAAGATTCCAAGAATCTTATTTGTTTTGTTGCGTGTTACGTGGGTGAATGTTTTGTACGGAACTATCCACAGCTACGATGGGCTACGGGAAATCCTGAGTTTGCGAAATGTAATATGCCCGTAGTCGTTGGTTTCCAACATGGGAAAGAGCTTGCACCAATGCTGATGTTAGAAAACGTGTTTGGGCGGGTCATTGAAATGCCCGACTATATAGGTGATATTGCGGTTGCCATCGATACTTGGCGGAGTTATTTGGAATAGCGTGTCTAACTACAATAACAACAAAGCGAGTATCAGCAAGACCATCTAAAAAAACGGGGTCGCGGCTCGCTGGCCATGGCAGATCTAGCGGATCGTTACCTATGGGGACCGGCCGTCGATCAATTGCTAACCGATGAGGATGTTAACAGTCTCACGAACGCATCGCAGAATCAGGCGCGATGGTCGCTAACAGACCACTTGGGCGCGCCGCGTGATTGGATTGACTCCTCAGGGGCGCTGCTTGACCACGCCGAATACGATGCGTTCGGCCGCCGGCTCGACGCCGACGCCATTGACGCGGCCTTCGAATGGACCGCCCGTTACCGCGACCCGCTCACCGGCCTGCAATACAACAACGCCCGCTGGTACAACCCCGCCATCCAGCGCTGGATGAGCGAGAACAACATCTGAGTCGGCAGAAACAAATACTCCTACATCAGCAACTCCCGTTCGCAGCCCAAACAGCGGGAAATTAACATCCGCGAAATGTAGCGCAAACGTCAGACGATATGTAGTGTCGAGACCGCATAAGTTACTGGTTTTTAAAAACTGACCTTCGGCTCCGGGAGCCGAAGGTCTTTCCAGCAACCGCCAATTCCGCAATAATTGACGAAATTGGTTGGTTTTTCCAGTCTCTGTCCCCGTAGCTCAACTGGATAGAGTGTCGGCCTCCGAAGCCGAAGGTTAGTGGTTCGAATCCACTCGGGGATATTTCGGAGTGGCTAGCGCGAAGGCGCAATTCGCGCGTTGTGCTGTGTCGTCAGGATGGAAAGCACAACCTACGCGTTTCGTCAGGTTGGAAAGCCTGGTCTACACGCGGAAGCGCGCGCGGTATTGTGCCGGTGAGGCGCCCACCTCTTTGTGGAATACCTGCGTGAGATAGCTGGCGGAGTTGTAGCCGCTAGATTCAGCGATTTGAGCCACCGGCAGGTCGGTCTCGCGAAGCATGCGTTTGACGTGGTCGAGCCGAATCCGCTGAATTTCGGCGAGGACCGTTCGGCCGACGCTCTTGCGGAATTTCACCTCGAGGTTCCGCCGAGAAATTCCGACCGCGCCGGCCACGTCGTTCACGTTGAACGCGCGCGAGCGGTTGCGATGAATGAAGCTTAATGCGGCTCCGACCTCGCGGCCGTCGAAGGCCTTCACATCCGTCGAGCGGCGCGTGACGACGTGCGTCGGCTCAACGATCAGGTGCTGCGGGGCGGTGATCTTTTGCTTCATGAGCTGGTCGAGCAGATGGGCGGTGCGGTAGCCGCCATGCTCAGTGTTCAAAGCCACGCTGGATAGCGGCGGATCGGCCAGCTCGCAAAACAGCTCGTCGTTGTCGACGCCGATCACGGCGACTTCTTCGGGAACTCGCACCCCGGCCAGCCGGCACGCCTCCAGAACGCCGCGGCCGCGGTCATCGTTCGAGGCCATCAGGCCGACCGGCTTGGGCAATTCCTCAATCCAGCGGGCCAGCTGTGCCTGCTCGCCTTCCCAGCTGCTATTCTTTTTCGTGCGTGGCGGCTTAAAAACGTAAGGCTCAAAGCCACTCTGGCGCAGGGCAATGGAAAATTCGTCGCAGCGGCGATCGGACCAAACGCGGCCCGGCTCGCCGACGAACGCGAAGTCCTCGAAGCCGCGCTCCTTGAGATGCTCGGCCGCAAGGCGCGCCGCGCCCTCGGAATCGGAAGAGACATTCGATAACTTGGCCAATTCGTCAGCCAGTGCACCGATCCGCGGATCAGCATCGACAATCACGGTAGGGACACCGGCGGTTAGAATCGCCTCGGCCATGCGCGGCGTTTCAACGCGGGCGATGATTCCGGCCCCGCCCCAGAGCTTCATTTGCGGAAGCGCCTGCTCGAAGTCGCCAGGCGTGATGTAAAAGCTCCAAGGCCCGTGCAAGCGGGCATAGCGCACGATGCCGCGCAATAAACCGCGCCCATAGCCGCGCGAAGTCTCGATCAAGAGCGCCACCTTCTGGCAACTCGCGGCCGCGCGCACTTGCTTCGTAGAGCTTTTTCTTGGCATGTGAACCGCCGAGCCGTTTTCCTCTACCAAGTAATCATACATCGCGGATGCGCCTGCGTTCGAGTGATGAGGATTCAGCTGCGTCGGGCAAGCTTACGTCGTGCATTGGACACAATGTCGGCGGTTACACCTATTTGGAAAGAAAGCGCTAGCCGTGCATGCGGCGTAATTGTTTGCGTCAAACAATTAGGTGGAGTACTCGGCGTGTCAACGGATCACAGCCCCAAGCGCAAGCAACGGCGCTCCTTGCAACCCTTGCTTGGTCGCCGCGGCGACCGGGCCGCAATCCAACATCTTTTTTAACCGATGACGATGCTTTATGGGTTGATCGTTTCTTCGCCGGCGGCGGACGTCAGCGCTCGCCAGACCCATTGATCGATGTCGCCGGAAACGAAGTCGGTGGAGCCGTCGCATCGCGATGCATTCACGCCGCCCGGGTGCTTGCTGCGGGCGGTGAACCACTGCATCCGCGTGCCGAGGTCGGCAACTTCATCTGGCGGGACTCCTTCGCCGCGTGCTGAGAGAGGCGACACGCCGCATCCGCCGGTTTGCGTCACCAAGCAGGGGTACGGTATTCCTTGCTCAATGAACACGGTTTGCACCGGCGGAATAAAACGAGCCACGCCATCCTGAGCGCCGCTGTTGGGCGGATTCAGGCCTGTGAACACCTGCCCGCCGAGGGCCGTGTTGGTATCGGCAAAAGGCCCGCCCCAGCCGCCAGCGCCTCCGGACTCACCGGTCGATAATTCTCGAATCACCAGGATCTCCGACATCAAGATCGTGTTCGAGAGGCCATCGGTAATCTCCTTGGGCGGAGTTTTCTTTCCCCCGCGAAATGGTGCGCTGCCGGCGCGAATCGGCGTCGTTCCAAGGTTGATGTTGTACTGGCCGTATACGGTATTACCTGCATTCACGACGTAATTGGTGCGCGTTCGAGCCCAATATGCGAAGCCGGGGCTGGGCGGCCACTCGTTTGGCTGCAGACCGATGTCGGATGGGCACCTGTGTATCGGCATCATGGTCATACGAGCGCGAAGGTGAGGCGCATTCATATCGTTCGCAGACGGCGCCCAGCTAAACGAGCGCTTGTAGTCGATCAACGCGGCCCAGGCTGTTTCCTCGATGAATGGTCCGATCAGCGAATACCAGCCGTGTCCGTCATACCAGCCCCCTTGAGTGAAGGCGCCGTACTTCCGGGCATTCTGTGCTGGGGTCCAGGCGTCGGCCATGGGCGGAAAGCCTTTGTAAGTACTTTCGTAATTCGACATCGCCTTGGCGAACTGGTTGAGGTTGTTCATGCATTGCGTTCGCCGAGCTGCTTCGCGCGCTGCCTGTATGGCCGGCAAAAGTAGTGCGACCAGGATTCCGATGATCGCAATGACGACGAGCAATTCGACCAGTGTAAATCCGATTCGTTTGCGGAAGTGGACGACTGTCATGGTTCAGGCCTCCCCCAGCCCATCCCGTCAAGCATCGCGCGAGCACGACTTCACGACGCGGAGGGCGGACAAAACGATCGAAAAGAGTTCCAATCTCAATTATTGGCGCTTGTGTTGCCGGCTAGTTCAAAATCCTGGTTTGAATTGTCACCCGTGACATTCAAATTGATCCCCTGATCGTACTTGGACGACACGAGATTGCGCAGTTCTTGGAAACTTCGGCCTCCTTCGGAAACCATTTTGCCAGTGGGAAGCACCAACTGGACAGACGCGACGACGTCTCCCAACGCCACGTCTTCACATTTGTAATTTCCGTCGACGATCTGAGCGCTGGTTGGCTGCCCCTTGCCGGTGGGACGGAACGCGATCGATCCGATTGCCCCGGCGGGCGGCGGCTGGCCATCGATCGTAACCCGACCTTCGAGCCGGGCGGTTCCCGGCTTGCGGCCACCATTGCAGCCACTAGCCGCGGCGAGCACACAAAGCAACGCGACGAAAACGGCGCGCGATGCCGTGGTCTTACATGCCGCAAAACTTCTTCGCCGTCCGATTCGTCGATCACTCATGTGTTACGCGTTATTGGTTCTCGTCCAGGATCGTTGCTACAAGTCCAGTCCCGCGGCAACCGTAGCATCGCGGCTATTTCCGTTGTCGCCGAAGTGCGAGCGCCGTGAGCGCTGAAATCACGAGCAGCGCGCCGCCGGGCTCGGGAATCGATCCCAGCAAGCTGAAATCGAGCCCCGCGCCGGATCCGCCCGCACGCAGCGCCGCATGGAGCGTGTAGGCGTCGTCGATGTCGACGATTCCGTTCATATTCAAATCGCCGAACAGGCGCGAGTTGAGGTCGCCCACGGTGACGCCGTTCACTTGCTGGACACGCCGCCAGTTGGCGATGAAGGTGTTGATGTCCGTTGTGTTTACGGATCCGTCGCGATTGATATCGCCGGGATTGACGCCCGTGAGATTCTGGCGGACGTAGTCGTTGTCGGTGCCGAGAGTGAAGTTGCCATAGTTTCCACCGGCCACGCCGATCGTGATTTCATCAAGCTGACCTTGGAAGAAATTCGACGTGCGGTTAAGACCCGCGCCGACAATTATGTCGAGGGCCGCACCGGCCTGATCGCCGGTGGCATAGCCCTGATTTGTCGCAGCCACAGCGATGCCGTTGACATACAGCGCCGCACCCTGACCCGAGCCGAACGTGCGGTGCATCACATGCGTCCACGTGTTGAGGACCGCCGGCGTTGAGCTGTTCACGGTAGTTGTGCCGTTCAGGATCGCCCAGTTATTGCTCGTATTAATGAACACGCTGAACCGGCCCGAATCATTGACGATATCGCGCCGCGCGCCGGCGCCGCCGGTGGGCCGCACCCAGCCTTCGATATAACGCGTGGTGATCCCCGCATAGCCGGGAGCGCCGTTGCCGGCTACGTACAAGTTGTCGCCCTGAGCCGGCACGCCCAGGGCACCCCCTGTGTCAAACAAGAGATCGCTCGTGCCGTTGAACTGCAGGCCGAATGTGCCGGTTGCGGCGCCGGGACGGGCGAGTAGGCCAGAGCCGGCGTCGAAGTACGTCGGGCCACCAGTGTAACTCAGGTCCGATGCGTCCGAAAACGCAATGTTGTCGAGGAACTGGCTGTCCACCGTGAACGCTCCAAAGCTAGCGTTCGGCGTGCCGCCGATGGTCGGAAGTTCCGCCGGGTCGTCGCCCATCCGATAGATGCGGTCCGGGGTTCCGGCCACAGTCTGGCCGACCAGAATCATGGCAAAGACGAATGCGGTACACCATGTGCAAGCCTTACACTTGACGCCAGCGATCATAGGATTTCCTCCCTTTCGACGTTTGCGAGCAATCCACGCGCAGAGAACCAGCGCGCCGCACGAAAGCGACGACAACGCAGCCGGTTCCGGCACGGCGGCGCCCGAGCCCGCCCCGCTGCCGGATGTGCGATCGAAATTTATGCGCCACGTGTTGTAGCCGGCTGGGTCACCACCGTGCGCGTTTGGGTTTTTGCGCCACACTACGTAATCGGCGGCGTCGACTCGCCCATTTCCGTTGTAGTCGCCCGGCAGCCCCGGCGACGTGGTGTAATCGACGGAGCCTACAAAGCTCAGTCCAGTTGGCATATCGAAGCGGAACTGCAAATCCTGTGGCATGCCCGGGCTGAACGCGCCGCCGAGCGGCAATTCGCCGTTTGCCGGAACGCTGAAACCACCCTCGGGCAAATACAGCTCGGCGAGCTGATTGGCATTCGAGCCGGGAGATTTGTCCCAGCCGGCGCCCTGCGTCGTATTGCCGTCAATGCTGGTCCAGCCGGCCGTGTTGAGGGCGCCCCCGGCGCTCGTGATTTCGTAGTAGTCCACCTCCAGCGGCCGACTGAGATTGTTTACAAGCGACACCTCGCCGGACGCAGTGTTAACCTCTATCGACATTACTCCGCCGGTTAAAAAATCGTCCGGACCAACAAACGCGTTCTTGGCGATATCGTCGGCCGTAAGCGCGGTGTCGTAAATGCGGAACTCGTTCAGGCTGCCGGAGAAATTCGCATCGCCGGTCCAGTTCGAGCGGCCAAGCCAGTTGTTCACGTCGTTGAGATGCCGCAGCTGAATAGCCGTATTGGTGGTGGCCCGCTGAATTCCGTCGATAAAAACGGTGAGCGAGGCAGGCGTCCCGCCGGCACCGCCGGTGGAATTATATACTACGGCAAAGTGGCGCTGGGTGCCGAGCGTATAGGCGATATTCGGATCCACTAGCGATTCGGCTTCGGCGACCGTGCCCGCCTCGCCGCCAGGACCAAATAAGGGATCGAAGTTCCGCATGCCGGCGCGCTGCGTATTGGTGTCCGCGCCGCGCGAGGCGGAGTAAAAAATATAGTCCAGTCCGTTGCCGCCGCCGCCCGGTCCGGCCAGCTCGCCGCCGGTGGTCGACCCGAAGTCGAAGATGCGGGCCCAATTCTGGGGAGCCGTTTGAGTGTACCAACCTTCAAAAGTCGCGTTTGTCAGGCTTGAAGCCAAACCGTTGGGTAAGTTGACATACGGCTGCGTACCACTCGCGCCGCCCGGCAGAGTCAATTGGGTCGCCGTTGCCGTAGGAAGCGCCCCACCCGTTGCCGGGCCAATCACCGTGCCATTTGCGCCGCTCACCGAGTCAACAATCGTGCGGCCAGTGGCATCGGCAGTTGCGCCCTCATTGAAGCTGTAGCGGTTCCGAAGCGCCGCCTGGACCGAACCTTGGGAGACCGCCACAAACGCGGCAGCCAACATGAACAACATCGCGAAGTATCGCGCCTGATGTCGCGTGCGGCCGACCGATTGAAACGGCCGACGGCCCAGAAGCGCCACCAATCCCAAACCGACGATGACAAGCGTCGAGGGTTCAGGCACGCTGGCCAGAAGCGCCTCAAATGCGCCTGCGCCGTTGGCGATGTTGTAGTCGGTTTTGAACAACCGGAAATCGAGGCGATTGTTTTGCAAGTCGCCGTTCAAATCGCCACGAGGGTAGGTCTCGGCCGCAGTAAGGCCCGTAAAATCAGCCAGGTTGTTCGTGAGAAAGATGTTATAGTCGGCGGCATTGACCAGACCATCGAAGTTCAAATCGCTGCGCACAAACGCCAGCGCGCCGATATACCGCGTCGCGACGGGCAGCGCGGAGCCATCCGCCAACCGCACGTCCATGACGAGGTCCTCGTAGATCGATTTCTTCCAAGCTCCGGGGCCGCCCAATTGAAGGGACGTTAACGCCCCACCCGTGCCCAAGGAGCCGCCGGCGGTGCCGCCTGTAGAGAAATCGAACTCGCTAAAGTCGACTTTGCTTCCGGCGGCGGAAAGTTCGGTCCATGTGTTGTCAGGGTCGAACGTCGGCGTGCCGCTATTGGCGTCGTAGTTGTCGGTGACCGACAGCCAAGCGGCCGGATCCAAGCTGCCCGCCGCGGAAGTCAGCGTGTACCCGACGATTTGCACTGCCGCCGTCTGATTGATCAAAGTGATAGTGCCGGTTGAACGGTTGATTTCTAGCGTCGGAGGCATGGGTTCGCCCACGGGGCCGGTCACGAAGCTATTGAACACGTCTTG
>DATFGJ010000112.1:0-5296 GCA_035249585.1 Lacipirellulaceae bacterium | reverse complement strand
GTCCAAACGAATTCCTCCCACCAGGCAACTGGCTTCGTGGGCGAAACGCGCCCCCAACTGAGGATCGGCGTGCGAACGCGCTCCTGCCAGCGCGGTGCAACGTATAAAAAACCCGATCCTAAGGGCGCCGATACCCACTTGTGCAAGCTGGCCGTGTAGAAGTCGCACGCAAGCTCATCCAATGCCACCGGAACCTGCGCGGGCGCATGCGGCCCGTCGATACACATGGCAATACCGCGCCGCTGCGCTTCGTCAGCGATTTTTTGCACCGGCAGAATGATCGCGGTGGGCGAAGTGACGTGGCTCACCACCAATAGCCGCGTCCGCCCGGTCACCGCGCGGAAGATTGCATCAACCACCTGATCGGCCGACTCAAATTGGCGCGGAAGCTGGGCAATCACAGGCGCAGCGGCGCCCGCCGTTTGACATGCGCGTCGCCAGATGCGCTCGACGGCGCCATACTCGTGGTCGGTCAGCAGAACTTCGTCGCCGGGCTGAAGGCGCACCGTGGAGGCCACCACATTCATACCGGCCGTCGAGTTCTCGACAACGACTAAATTGTCCGCAGCCGTGCCGACGAAAGCGGCCAGGCGCTTTCTCGATTCCAGCCATGCCGGCTCGAACTGCCGCGCGAAGAAATCCATCGGCTGGCTCGTCATCTGCTTCTGCCACTCGAGTTGGCAATAGCGAACCGCGCGCGGCGTGGGACCGAATGACCCATGGTTCAAGTAGGTCGTGTCTGCGCGAATCGGCCATTCGTCGCACCACTCTCGCCAATCGTCGTCGTTGTCGATCGAGGGCGAAATGCTCTCGTTCCCGCTGCTCACTCGAATTCTCCCGCATTACGAAGGCTCGGCCCGACCGAACATGCTATTTTTCATCTCAGCGAGCAGGTACATTAGTCGTCTGTGGAGTGACACGCAAGTGACTCAAACGGTTCGAGCGCGTGGTCCAATCGCGCACGTCTTAACAAGCGTCACCGTGCGCCCGCAGGAGATAGTGCAATGAATAAGCTGACTCGCAGAAAATTTCTGCACTCGTCGGGAAAAACCAGTTTGGGTCTGACATTGGGCGCGTCGGTATTGACCTCTCGCTCCTCCGCGAAAGCAACCTCCGCAAACGAGCGCGTGCGGCTGGCCGTCGTCGGCATCCACGGGCGCGGCGGAGACTTGGCGCGAAAGTTCGCCGCGCGGGCCGACTGCCAGGTCGCGTGGTTGTGCGACGTCGATGAACCGCTGCTTCCCGGGCTTCAACAGGAAATCGACAAAATCGCCGGCCAGCCGCCAAAAACCGCCGGCGACTTTCGCCGCGCGTTGGACGATCCATCCATCGACGCCATCGTCGTTGCGACGCCCGATCATTGGCACGCGCTGGCAACCGTCTGGGGCTGCCAGGCAGAGAAGGACGTGTATGTCGAAAAGCCGGCCAGCCATTCGCCGTGGGAAGGGCGCAAGATGGTCGAGGCGGCACGCAGATACAAGCGGATTGTTCAGGTCGGCACGCAGAACCGCAGCGCCCGCTACAACATCGCCGCAAAGGAGTATATCGACAGCGGCAAACTGGGCAGCATCCACATGGTGCGGGTGATCAATCAAAAATCGTGGCCCAACTATCCCGCGACCGCGAGCAGCGATCCGCCGGCCGGCCTGAACTGGGACATGTGGACCGGCCCCGCGCCGCAGTCGCCCTACAACGAGAACTTTCATCGCCGCTGGAACCACTTCTGGCGATTCTCGGGCGGCGACATCATCAACGACGGCGTACACCAGATCGACCTGGCCCGCTGGCTGGTTGGCAAAGATTACCCGAAATCGGTTTTTTCCACTGGCGGCCGCTATGCGGAGGAGGGCGCGCTCGAATCGCCCGACACACAGGTTGCCGTGTACGAATTCGAAAACCTGATCATGGTTTTTGAGCTGACACTTTACACGCCCTACATGATCAAAAGCGACGCGGCGCTTCGCGACAGCGACATGTTCCCGTACTGGCCGCAGAACGCCGAGCGGATCGAAATCTTCGGAAGCCAGGGTCTCATGATCGTCGGCCGGCACGGCTGCGGCTGGCAGGTGTACGACCGGCCGCACGATCGCAAGCCGGTCATCACCGAGGAGCGCAACGGCCCGTTCCCCGACAACGAGCACTTCGAAAACTTCGTGCAATCGATCCGCAGCCGCAACCTGCCGAGCGCCGACATCGAAGAAGGCCACCGCAGCACGCTGTTGTGCCAGCTCGCGAACATCAGCTACCGCCTTGGCGGGCGCAAGCTGCTGGTCGACCCCGCGAGCGAAACGCTCATCGGCGACGCCGAAGCGAACGGATTGCTCAAGCGCGAATACCGCGGCCAATGGGTCGTTCCGGAATCGGTTTAGCCTTTGCGGCTGTGCATGCGTCGACGTGTCATTCAACTCGCAGATGTCTGTCGACGAACGCGAATGCTTTAGCATAAGCCGACTCAACGAGTTGCGAATCAGCGCCTGCGAGTCCATGCTCCGCCTCAGGTACGCTGATCAGCTCGTGCGAAACGTTGTGCTGTTTGAATCGCTCGGCCATCATCTTTGACTGCTCGTATGGCACGTCCGTATCCTCAGTCCCATGGATCAAAACCGTAGGAGGATACGCAGCCGTCACGTTTTCAATCGGCATGAACGGACGAAATCTTTGCGCTTCGGCACGCGGGTCCCAACCGGCAACCTCCTTCGGCCAGGTGCCGGTTTGCCGACAATACTGGTAAAACAATCCGCCGTCGCCATTCCGGTACCGCGAGTCGGAGATCGCGGGCCCGCTCTCCTGCCCGTAAGCTTTTTCGCGCGTCACCTTACGCTCGTTATGGCGCGGATGCGAGCTGGGCTTCTTGTACCAGTCGCCGATCAGGTCGCCGTAGCCCCATAGCGACATCAATACGGTCGGTGGCGGCTCGACGCGAAAGCCCGATGCCAATGTTAAATAACCGCCTGCGGATCCGCCGATGACCGCAATCCGCGCCGGGTCGATCTTGAACAGTTGCGGGCCATCGAGGCGAATCCAGGCAAATGCAGCTTCGAGATCCTGAATAATCTCGGGAAGTTTTGTTTCCGGTGCGAGCCGGTAATCGAGCGAGATTAGGACGTATCCCGCGCCTGTCATGTGCTGCTTGACCCGCCTATCAATCTGGGCCCGGTGCCCCATAATCAAAGCGCCGCCGTGAATCCAGACCGCGGCTGGCCGTACGCGATCATCCGGCTGACGATATACGTCAGCCTTAATCGCCAGCGGCCCGACTTTTTTATACACGTGCGTCACGGGCCGAACTTCCACCGGTTCCGCGCCGCTTCGCCGATGAACCAACATGCTTGCTCCCAGGAAGGCTCCACATCGAAGCAACTTGCGCCGCGTCATCGTGAGATTCATCATCAGCTCCCGGTAAACTAAAAAACGCGCATTGAACCTCGCATTTTCCGGCTATAGCATCGTGCAGCTTAACATCGTATTATCAAGTGAAACATTCCCTTCTGGCGGAGTATTGCTATGAAGAAATCATTCGTCCTGGGCGCTACGATCATTGGCCTCATGATGCTTACGGGCTGCAATGGCGGCAAGGAATCCGCGTCCTCGACTGGTTCCGGCGGGTCCAATGGAGCACAACCCAATCTGGCGTTCATTACCAACGGCGTCGCCGACTTCTGGGAACATGCACGGGCCGGGGCCGAGAAGGCCGGCGAGGATCTGGGCGTCGAAGTCTCCGTCATCATGCCGAGCAACATGACTGACCAGACGCGAAAGATCGAGGACCTGCTCAGCCGCGGCACCGACGGCATTGCCATCAGCCCGATCGACCCCAAGAACCAGGGCGAGGTGATTAACGACGCCGCCGCCGAAACCAATCTAATCACGCATGATTCGGATGCGCCGGAGACGAATCGGCTCGTCTACATCGGCATGGACAATTACGACGCCGGCGTGCTGTGCGGCAAAACACTTCGCGAGGCGCTGCCGGACGGCGGCAAGATCATGATCTTTGTCGGCCGGCTCGATCAGGACAATGCTCGCCGTCGCCGCCAAGGTTTTATCGATGCCTTGCTCGACCGCGAGCCGGACCGGCAGCGCGTTGACCCTTCAGGGAAGGAGCTTACCAGCGCCGACGGCAAATACACGGTCCTCGGCACGATGACCGATCAATTCGACCGCGCCAAAGCGAAGGCGAACGGCGAGGATGCGCTAACGCGCCACCCCGATCTTACGGCGATGGTCGGCTTGTTCGAGTACAACCCGCCGCTGATTCTGGAAGCGCTGGAGCGCACCGGTAAGCTCGGACAAGTAAAGGTCATGGCGTTCGACGAGAACTCGGCCACGCTGCAGGGAATCAAGGACGGAAACGTGATTGCCACGGTCGTTCAGAATCCATACCAGTACGGCTACAAATCGATTGAGGTACTCAACGAGCTGCACAAGGGAAACAAGTCGGTCATTCCCGACAGCAAATTCATTGACATCCCGGCCCGCGTGATCGACTCTTCGAATGTGGCTGAGTTTTGGCAAGAGATCAAAGATCGACTCGCCAAGAAATGACGGCCAAGTAGCCGGGGTCATCAGGCCCCGGCCGACGGCCAGTCCGGCCTCTTAGAGGCCGGCTACAATAGCTCAAACGCGCTGACTGCCGATGTCTACGGATCCCGCTCGACCGCTGCTTGAAGTGCGCCGCCTCAGCAAGCAATTCACCGGCGTGCGCGCGCTATGGGACGTGTCGCTTACGCTCGAGCGCGGCGAGGTGCTGGCCGTCGTGGGCGAAAACGGCGCCGGCAAGAGCACGCTGATGCGGATAGTGGCCGGCGTCGAAACTCCCACGGCCGGAGAGATTCTCGTCGACGGGCAGCCTGTCCAGTTCACGTCCGTCGCCCAAGCGTTGAAGCAGGGTATCTCCCTGATTCACCAAGAGCTCAATCTGGCTGACAACCTCAGCGTCGCCGCGAATATATTTCTCGGTCGCGAGCCGCGCCGCTTGGGCCTCCTCGACCAGCGCACGATGGACCGCGAGTCTCGCAAGCATCTCGAAATGGTCGGCCTCGATATCCCGCCGCAAACCATCGTGGGCACGCTTCCCATCGCCAAGCAGCAGCTCGTGGAGATTGCGAAGGCGCTGAGCACCAACGCGCGGCTGCTGATCATGGACGAGCCGACGTCCTCGCTTTCCGAGCATGAAGCGCATTACCTGTTCAACGTGGTGCGCGACCTGCGGCAGCGCGGCGTGAGCGTGCTCTACATTTCGCACCGCCTTGCGGAAGTCGAGGAGCTGGCCGACCGCGTGCTCGTGATGCGCGAC
>DATFGJ010000111.1:0-2001 GCA_035249585.1 Lacipirellulaceae bacterium | reverse complement strand
CTGAGCTGCTTGACTATCTCACCGACGAGTTCATTAAAAGCGGCTTCAATACGCGACACGTTATTGCGCTGGTGTGCAAGTCACGAACGTACCAGCTCTCGGTGGAGACAAACCGCTGGAACGAGGACGACCAGATCAACTTCTCACACGCCCGCGCACGGCGCCTGCCGGCCGAGGTGCTCTATGATGCAATCTATCGTGCAACCGGCGCGACGTCGGCCTTCCCTGGTGTATCACCGGGTGCGCGCGCCGCAACGCTGCCGGACGTCGGCGTCGAGTTGCCCGATGGCTTTCTTGGGAATTTAGGCCGGCCGGCGCGCGAAAGCGCGTGCGAATGCGAGCGCTCGAGCAATTTGCAGCTTGGACCGGTGATGGCGCTCGTCAGCGGCCCGACCGTCGGCGACGCGATTAGCGATCCGAGCAATCAGGTGGCCAGGCTGGTCGCCCAGGTGGCCGACAATGCCGAGCTAATTAATCGACTCTTTTTGCAGTTCTTGAGCCGACCCGGCAAGGCGGATGAAATCAGCGGGGCCGCCGCGATGTTCGAACAACTGGACAAGGATCATGCGGCGCTCGTGGCGGCGCTCGAGGCGTACGCCCAGGAATTATCACCCAAAATCGCCGCGCGCGAAATTGAGCGGCAAAACCGCATCGCCGGCCTGCAGGCCGAGATCGAGGCCTATCGCGAAATCGTAAAGCTGCGCCGGCCCCGTGAAGAGCGCGAGCGCACCGAACGAATCGCCAAGGCCCAGGCGGCCCTCGCAGAGCACGACAAGCTTGTTGCGGCGAAACTATCAGAGTGGGAAGCAGCCCAAAGCGGCAAGACGCCTTGGCATGTGTTAACTCCGGTCGAGTTAGGCGCCAGCTATCGCGCGATGTTTTCGCGGCAAGACGATGGCTCAGTTTTTGTCGAAGGCGATAAAGCAAAGGGTTCATATCGATTCGTTGCGCCAATTCCGCTGGAGCGCGTTACCGGAATTCGTCTCGAGCCGCTGGCCGATGAGCGATTGCCCAACCGCGGCCCCGGCCGCGCCGGCAGCGGAAACTTTGTGGTTACCGAGTTCGCGGCACGCTGGCTGCCCGGCGCCGGCCCGACCAAGCTGGTGAAAAGTTGGGATTTTTCCGGCACTGATGAGCTCTGGCACGCGGAAGAAGGGGCAAAAGTCACCGCGGAATCGGGCATGCGGTATTTATTCGGAGCCCGGCTGCCAGCCGGGATCACGACCACGCTCAAAGAGCCGGCCGGATCGTATTTGTTGGAGATCGTAACTGGGATCCGATCGGCGGTCAGCATTACGGTTCAGTGGTCGACGGCCAATGCGCCGGCGTTCGACGATGCGCGCTCGGTGCGGCGTATGCTACAGGCCGGTGAAGGCGGCTCGACCCCTACGCCGATAACGATTGCGGCAGATGCCGAGCTGACCGGCCTGCGCATCTTCGTGCACGGCGAGGAGAGCATGCTGCCGATTGATGCGCTGCGGCTGTTCGCGGCCGAGGCGGCAGGTTTCGCAGACATCAAGCTACAGAATGCCCAAGCTACGACCAGCCAGGGTGGATATGACGTAAAGACTGCCGTGGATGGCAACACCACATCCGAGACCGACAATGGCTGGGCGATTGCGCCGGAGATGGCTCGGGATCATTCGGCCACGTTTGAACTGGCCTCGCCGCTGGAGGGAGCGAAGGGCCGCATGCTGGAGTTTACGCTGCATCAGAATTTCGTCGATGGACAGCATTCGCTGGGGCGATTCCGTATTTCGGTGACCGACGCGGCGCCGGGGCTGAATTTCGGCTTGCCCCCGGCGATCGCCGTGATTCTTGCAAAGCCGGCCGGCGAGCGAAGCGATGCGGACCGCGAAATGCTTTTGGCCCGCGCTCGCGAAGACGACAAGCGGTACAAGGAGCTGCAGGTGGAATTGGCCAACCAGCAGCGGCCGCTGGCGGAAGATCCGCGGTTGAAGCAGCTGGAAGCGGACCTGGCCACGGCCCAGCAACCGCTGC
>DATFGJ010000110.1:0-3546 GCA_035249585.1 Lacipirellulaceae bacterium | reverse complement strand
GCGCTGAGCGTGCCGGAATGGCGCGGCCTGACGCGCGCGGAGGTGGAAGCAATTCCAGTCGAGCCAACCGCGGCGCCGCTTGGCCTCGGTCTGCTGGGCCCGCGCGTCGATGGGTCCGACCGCTCCGGTTACCTCTTAATTTTCGAAATCATTTCCGTGCACTTGTTGGTCGTGCTCATCGGCGCAGCCTACTTGGCGCGGGCGAAACGCAAAAGCATAACGATCGCGGAGTAGGTCAGCCTTTCCAGGCTGACAAGGTTACAGAACTGAGTACACGTCAGGCTGGAAAGCCTGACCTACAAGAAATGCCACTAGCAAGCATTTTGACCGAGCCTGTGGGCGTGGCGCATTACCTCGTGGTTGGCGCCGTGCTGTTTGTGTGCGGTGCGCTGTGCATGGCCACGAAGCGCAATGCGCTGGGCGTGCTGATGGGCATCGAGCTCGTGCTCAACGGCGCGAACATCAACTTCATCGCCTTCGGCAGCGAATACCTGCGCAACGACGCCGGTTCAATTGGCCTGGACGGCCAGTTAATTTCGCTTTTCGTGATCGTGCTCGCCGCGGCCGAGGCGGCCGTGGCGCTGGCGATCGCGCTCAATTTTTATAACAGCTTTAACACGATTGATGTGGACCGGGCGGATCAGTTGCAGGGATAGTTCGAGCTAAACCGCGAACGGCGCTGGCACGTGATTATGGATAGGCTTCCTACACTACTGCTCATTGCCTGGCTGTTGCCGCTGGCGTCGTTTACGCTGATTTGCGTCGGCTATTCGCTGCCGCAAATGCTGGGTATGCGCGTCAGGTACTCAACGCAACGCTATGCCGGTTACATAGCCATCGCAGCGATTGTTGGTGGCTTCCTCGTCAGCATTTATTCGCTGTTCGGCGTGTGGCTGCCGGAGCACCCGTTGGCCGCTCCGGAACACCATGAAGAGGAGCAGCCGGATCCCGTTGCTGGCAGACTTACACCAAGCGCCACGGCTGGCATTTCCAGCAGTGAGTTCCATAGCCATGGCCTTGCGTCCCCCGCCGCAAGTCCGTTTCGCTTGACCGCGCTGCAAGAGGCGCACACCGAAGAAGGCGAAGAGCACGCTACGAACGGCCCGCCTGAATACATCGCCGACGATTGGTACAGCCTGACCGAGTTCGGCAACTTGAAGATCACTATCGGCTACTACATCGACACGCTTACCATCGTGATGTTTTGCATGGTGACGCTGATCGCCTCGTGCATCCATATTTATGCCACCGGCTACATGCACGACGAGTTGCACGACGTCGACGATCATGAGGTGACGCTTTCGGACGGCCATCATCTGCACCGCCGCGGCCGGTTCCATCGATTCTTCCAGTACTTTTCTCTGTTCTCGTTCTCAATGCTGGGCATTTGCTCATACTTCCTGATTGGCTTTTACTTTGAGCGGCACAGCGCGAGCACGGCGGCGAACAAGGCGTTCATCGTCAACCGCGTGGGCGACTTCGGCATGCTCATCGGCTTGATGGCCATCTGGACGAGCCTCGGCACTTTTTCGTTCGGCGACGTAGAGACGACCGGTGCTGACGGTAATCCCGTCACGGAGCCGGGAATTTTCAGCCTGCTGCACACGGAAGAAAATCGTTACGAGCTGGCGCCGGCCGACGGCATGATCGCGCTGGAAGCTCGCGGCGAGGTCGCCGAAGTAGTGCGAAGCGGCGGCGGCGAGGCGGAAGTTGCCGCTCGGATCAATGAATTGCGGGGCGACGAAGGCGCCCATTGGGGATATTGGACACTTGTAGTCGCCGGGGTTGGGATTTTTTGCGGCTGCATGGGCAAGAGTGCTCAGTTCCCGCTCCACACCTGGCTGCCCGATGCGATGGAAGGACCGACGCCGGTTTCCGCGCTTGTGCACTCGGCAACGATGGTGGCCGCGGGCGTGTTCCTGGTGGGACGCGTGTACCCGATCTTCACGCCCGAAGCGCTCGTGGTGATCGCGGCGATTGGCTGCATCACGCTTTTCCTGGCGGCGACGATCGCCATCACCGCCGTCGACATCAAGCGCGTGCTGGCCTATTCGACCGTGAGCCAGCTGGGCTTCATGATGCTCGCCCTGGGCCTGGGCGGCTGGGTCGCCGGCCTGTTTCACTTGATTACGCACGCATTCTTCAAGAGCCTGTTATTCCTCTGCAGCGGATCGGTAATCCACGCTGTGCACACAAACGACATGCGGCAGATGGGCGGGCTGCGGCACAAGATGCCGATCACCGCCTACACGATGCTCGTCGGGTGCCTGGCGATCGCCGGCATCGGCATTCCGTTCTGGCTGGGCCTCAGCGGCTTTCATTCCAAGGACTTGATCGTCGAGCAGGCGATCAATTTTGCGTTCAACAACGAAGGCCATTGGTACACGTGGGTATTTGTTGTCGTGCCGCTGGCCGGGGCGCTGATGACGTCGTTCTACATGTTCCGGCTGTGGTACATGACGTTCGCCGGCCGGCCGCGCGATCATCATCGCTATGATCACGCTCACGAATCGCCCTGGGTGATGGCCGGGCCGCTTGTGCTGCTCGCGGTTTTTGCGGTGGGAGTCGGCTGGCCGACATGGACTTGGACTTCCCGCGTCCCCGATGTGCAAAGCCTCCTTGCTCAGGCGCGGCCGGTTGGCCAATTAGGTGCTAAGCACGGCGCGCTACTGCCGGCGATTGTTATCCCGGATGAGCACGCTAGCCACGAGCCGGATGTCAGAATTCCAGCCGGTTGGTCCGCCATCGGCGTCGCCATTGCCGGCATCGCGGGCGCATCGATCGTTTACTTGTGGGAGCTGATCAACGCCGCCACACTCCGTCGTTACCTCAACGCGCTGTACCACCTCACGTGGAACAAATGGTGGTTCGACGAACTGTACGACTATGTGTTCGTGCGGCCGACGCACGCGGTGAGCCGCTTCATCGCCCAGGTGCTCGACCGCGGGCTGATTGATTCGATCGTTCACGCTTGCGCGTATACGTATCGCGGGTTGTCGTCCGTGGTGGCCTTCGTCGGCGACCGGCTGATCATCGACAACACGGTCGACACGTTCGCCGAGAAGACGTGGGACCTTGGCCTGTCGCTGCGCAGCGTGCAAACCGGCCGGCTGCGGCAATATGTGATGTTTATTGTTGCGGGAACGATGGCGCTTTTCGTCGTGGCCACCGTGTGGTGGTATGTCGCTGTGATGGGAAGATAGTTGATAGTTGTTGCGACTGAGTGATGCCTGACAACTATCCACTATTAATTAACAAAACCGCAAAAACGTTTGCAATTTCTTTTGGTAAATAATCATGTTCGACTTTTCCAACTCTGCGGTTTTCCTGAGCTGGCTTGTGTTCTTGCCGGCGGTGGTCGCGCTCGTGATTGCAGTTTTGCCGGCGCGCGGCGAGACGATCAAATGGATTTCACTGGGCGCGACGGCTATTGTGTTCGTGATGTCGCTGTGCATGCTGTTTGGCTGGGGCGACGTGCAATTCGAGGCCGGCCGGGCCGAGATGCAGCATCTGTTCGCTTACGATTGGATCCCCTCGTTCGGCATT
>DATFGJ010000109.1:0-6596 GCA_035249585.1 Lacipirellulaceae bacterium | reverse complement strand
TCCAGGTGCTCGCCGATGAAAGAAGCAGCAATCACCATTCGCTGGCAAGGCGATGTCGATGGCCACTTGGTGCTGCTCGATCAGACGCGACTGCCCGCGGAGACCGTGTATCTCGAGTGCCGTAAGGTTGAGGAAGCGTGGCACGCAATCAAGCGGCTGAGCGTGCGCGGGGCACCCGCGATTGGCGTGGCGGCGGCGTACGGCGTGTGTCTTGGAGTCAAGCAAGGACGCGTTGCCAACGAAGTTTGCGATTACCTGGCCACGAGTCGGCCCACGGCAGTTAACCTGTTCTGGGCACTCGATCGCATGCGCGCCGCAGCGAGCCGAGCCGCGGGCACCCGAGCGAAGCGAGGGTCGGGCCCCGGCGGTTTGTGCGAGCCCGCGCAAGGCCAGGGCGGGGGACCACCCGGCTCGCTTGCTGAGGTTTTGTTGAAGGAGGCTCGCGCAATCCATGAAGAAGATCGCCGGCAATGCGCCGCGATGGGCCGCCACGGCGCCGACTTGCTGGCTGATTTGCCGCCCAGCGCCGGCATTCTCACGCATTGCAACACCGGCGCGCTGGCGACCGGTGGCGACGGCACCGCGCTGGCAGTTATCTTCGAGCTGGCCGCTCGCGGCAAACAGCTGCACGTGTGGGCCGACGAAACGCGACCGCTGTTACAGGGCGCGCGGCTCACCATGTGGGAGCTCCAGCAGCGCGGTATCGACGCCACGCTCATCTGCGATTCGGCCGCCGCCCAAGTCATGCGCGAAGGCCGCGTGCAGGCCGTCATCACCGGGGCCGACCGCATCGCCGCCAACGGCGACACGGCGAACAAGATCGGCACGTTCAGCGTAGCAACGCTGGCCCGCGTCTTTGGCATTCCGTTTTACGTGGCCGCCCCGGCGACGACCTTTGACCTGACCACCGCAACGGGAGCCGACATCCCCATCGAACAGCGCGCCGCTGAAGAGGTCACCAACGGTTTCGGCGCACAAACCGCGCCAGCGGGCGCCGCCGTCTACAATCCGGCGTTCGATGTCACGCCGGCCGAACTCATCTCGGCGATCATCACCGACCGCGGTAACATCCGGCCAGTAGCAGCAAATTCCGTGCGGGCAATGTTGCGATAGATTAAACTGCTACTCACTCGCCTGCTGCGCGTCCTGGCCGCCATAGCTAATTGTTTGCGACGAAGCCAAATTCACCTGGGCGAGAATCATCGACAGCGTGATCATGAAAATGATCCAAACTCGACGGCGCGAAGTCATGACAAGATCCCCTGATGTTCGCTGATTGGCGCCGTAGATGAGGTCCCCATGAAGGGCGCAGCGCCGACCCGCAACGTCTCACCTAAAAAAGCTTACGGCGTGTTCGGCAATGCGGCGGCCGGTTGCTCCTGAATGGGCGCTTGCCGGTTTAGCTTTTCGCCCTCGAGCAAGCTTACAAATGACGCAGGCGTTATAGCCGGCACTTATGCGGCAGCCTTTTCCGGCCGCGCCGTCACAGACGTTAGTGCGTGCAGAATCGGCGTCGTGGCCATTGTCGTCACCAGCGCCATGATGACCATCATGGCAAACAGTGTCGGTGAGATGACCCTCATTTCCAGGCCGATGTTGAGCACGATCAGCTCCATCAGCCCGCGCGTGTTCATGAGGATGCCCAGAGCCGCCGAAAGTCGCCAATTGAGGCCCGTGAACCGGGCTGCCACGAAGCTGCCGCCGAACTTGCCGAGCGTAGCCACCAGGATAATCAGCGCGCAAAACAGCCACGCGCTCCAGCCAGATACCAGGCCGATCTGGGTGCGCATGCCCGTGTAGGCGAAGAAGGCCGGCAGCAGCAGAATTTTGACGATATCCTCGAGCTTTTCCGTGAAGTCGCGTGCCACGTCGCTGTCGTGCGGGATCACGGCTCCGAGCAAAAATGCGCCGAAGATCGCGTGGATGCCGATCCACTCGGCCGTCATGGCCGAGAACAATAGGCCCACGAGCACCCACACGGCCATGCGCCGCGGCGGGTGATCAGCATCATGCCCGAGAAAGCGCACCGCGAGCGGCCGAACCACCAGCAGCATGATCGCGATGTACGCCAGTGCGAGCACCGTGGTTTGAACCGCCCCGTTGACTTCGGCTTGCGCTACGCCCACGACAAAGGCCAGCAGGCACCAGGCCGTGACATCGTCAATCGCCGCGCATGAAAGCGCGACGACGCCGAGCTCGGTCGACTCCATATTGCGATCGGTGAGGATGCGGGCCAGTACCGGAAAGGCAGTGATCGACATCGCCACGCCCATGAACAGCGCGAAACTTGTGAACGGCACGTTCGCCGTGCCAAACTGCGGATACAACCATAACGCCAGAATGCTGCCCAGCAGAAACGGCACCACGATGCTGGCGTGCGATATCGCTACCGTGGCGTGTGCACGCGAGCGGATCAGTCCCGCGTTGAGCTCCAGCCCGACCAGGAACATGTACAGGATCACCCCAACCTGCGCGATGATTTTTAGCGACGGCTGCGCGTGTTCCGGCAGGATAAACGCCGTCGCCTGCGGCCAGAAATGACCCAGCAGCGAAGGCCCCAGCATGATACCGGCCACCATTTCGCCAATCACGCGCGGCTGACCGAAATGGATAAATAGCTTTCCCAGCCAGCGGCCCAACAACAGAATCAACACCAGCGCCAGCAGCACGTGGTACAGCGCGTCAAGTTTGTGCGGGGTCTCAACCGCGGCCGCGTCCCGTGCTGGGCCAGCCTCAGCCGGCGACAAGTGCTCATTGCCATAGGAAAGAACGAGCCAGATCAGCGCGCCAGCCACCAACAGCATCAGCGCATAACCGAGAACGATCCGCCCTGTGGCTGACCCGTGAGGTTTGGATGCAATACTAAAAGCATCGTTCGACATCGACGTGTCCTTCAGTGGACCAGCGATTGTCGCGATGCGACGCAAATGGCGTCAAGGTCAGCGATCTAGCGGCGGAACTCGCTCCGCATTAGCGCCGGTGATCGGCGTGGGCGGGGCAAGCCCCGCCGCTAAATAGGCAATATCGTCGTGTCGCCTACGACCAAATGCCCTTGTCGGCGCTTGCGATAATTCGCTCAATCACCTGCATGTTCGCCACGGCATCGGCGAGCGGCGTCGGTACCGGCGTATCCTCAATGACTGCCCGCGCAAAAGCATCCGTCTGCAGCGCGTACTGGTCGCACACGTCAAAGCGAATCTCTTCCGTCGCAGCGCCGGAGTGCGTGCCGATCTGAACCCAGATACGACACGGTACATCGGAGGGCGCGTTGAAGGGAATCTCGATCTCGACCCGCCCCGACGTGCCGTAAATATTCACCCGTTGGCATGGCACAAGTTGCGTCGCGCACGTGAACGTCGACGTGCCCTGAAAAAACTCCAGCACTCCCGAAGTGAGCCGGTCCACCTGCGTCGCCGGGTCGCGCTCGATGTGCCCCAGCACGCGCTGTGGCTCCGCGTCGTAAATAAATCGCGAAAGCGAAATCGCGTAACACCCGATGTCCATCAGAGCGCCGCCGCCGATGTCGCGCTGGTTGCGGATGTTCTGTGGATCATCGTTGTAATACGAAAAGAACGTGTGAATAGTGCGCAGCTGCCCGATGCGCCCATCCTGCACCAGCTGCCGCGCCGTCTGCCACTGCGGGTGGAAGCGGTACATAAACGCCTCCATCACTTTCAGTTTCGCGTGCGCCGCCGCGGCCCCGGCCAATTGCTCTGCTTCAGACACCGACAGCCCGATCGGCTTCTCGCAAAGCACGTGCTTCCCTGCCTTCAACGCCCGCTGCGACCACCGGACATGTAGATGATTCGGCAGCGGGATGTAGACGGCCTCGACATTCCGGTCCGATAGCAGATCCTGATACGAGCCGTAGGCTTTATCGATTCCAAGTCCGCCGGCCGCCGACCGGGCCCGCGCCAAATCACGCGATGCGATCGCGGTAACCGTGCCCAACTGGCTGCGCTGGATGGCCGGTATGACCTTCTGCCGTCCGATCTTTGCCGTACTCAGGATGCCCCAACGGATTTTGTCCATGGCAAATTTCAGAAGTTGGCAAGCACTCGTCTTTGCGCCTCTGCGCCTTTGCGTGAGAATACCAACTATAATTGCCCGCCCTATAATTGCACAGCCGACCTTTCACTCGCGAGGAATTTCGCGTGTCCGACGACAACCTGGAACTCGCGCCTTCCATTGGCGAATATTTGATTCGCCGCCTGCAGGACTATGGAATTCGCGACGTGTTCGGCATACCGGGCGATTATGTCCTTTCTTTTTACACGATGCTCGAGCACAGCCCGCTCAACGTTTTCGGCTGTACGCGCGAGGACTGCGCCGGCTTCGCGGCCGATGCCTACGCCCGCGTGAACGGCATGGGCGCCCTGTGCGTCACTTATTGCGTCGGCGGCCTGAGCGTGTGCAACTCCATCGCCGGAGCGTATGCCGAGAAGTCGCCGGTAGTGCTGATCACCGGTTCTCCCGGCATGCGCGAGCGGATTCACAACCCGCTCCTGCATCACATGGTTCGCAACTTTCGCACGCAGTATGACGTGTTCGAAAAACTATGTTGCGCCGGCACCGACCTGAACGACCCGCTCACGGCCTTCAGCGAGATCGACCGCGTGCTGGCGACTTGCGATCGCTTCAAGCGGCCCGTGTACATCGAGATTCCGCGCGACATGGTCCACGTGCGGCCGCAAACCTCGCCGCCGTACAAGAGCCCCGAAGTGCGCAGCGACACCCGGGCACTCTCCGAGGCAGTCGATGAAACCGTCGAGCGAATCCAAAACGCGCGGCAGCCGGTGCTGCTGCTGGGTGTCGAGGTGCACCGCTTCGGACTGCAGGAAGATGCTGTGCGGCTGGCCGAGGACTCGCGGATTCCAATTGCGGCCACGATGCTCGGCAAGGGCGTCGTGGCCGAAACGCATCCGCTCTACATGGGCCTTTACAACGGCGCACTGGGCCGCGAGGAAGTCACCAAATACGTCGAGGCTAGCGACTGCGTGCTTATGCTTGGCACCTTCATGACGGATCTCAATCTTGGTGTTTTTACGGCCGAGCTGGATCTGGCCGATTGCATCTACGTGACTAGCGAGCAGCTGCGGGTGCGGTATCATCACTACCACGACGTACGGCTGGAAGACTTTGTCCGGGCACTGGCGGACCGGCACCCGCGGCCGAAAAACACGCCGCCCCCAGCGCCCACCGAGTTTTGGAAGGAGCCGTTCACGCTGCGGCCAGCGGACCGAATCTCCGTCACGCGGATGATCGATCGGCTCGATGCGCAGCTGGATGATGGAACGGTCGTCATCGCCGACGTGGGCGACTCGCTGTTCGCTGCCACAGAGCTCACCACGCGCGGTAAGACCGAGTTCATCAGCCCGGCGTATTACACGTCGATGGGTTTCGCCGTACCGGCGGCCTTGGGCGTGCACGTCGCCCGCCGCAACGCGCGCGTCGTGGCCATCGTCGGCGACGGTGCATTCCAGATGACCGGCATGGAATTGTCGAATCTCGTGCGGCACAAGTTTCCAACGATCGTCATCGTGCTCGACAATCAGGGCTACGGCACCGAGCGGCTCCTGCACACCGGCGACTGGAAATTCAATGACATCCAGCCATGGCAATACCACCGCTTGCCGGAAGTCCTTGGCGGGGGCAAAGGCTATATCATCCGCACCGAAGGCGAATTCGACGCCGCGCTCAATGCCGCCTGGAACGCCCGCGGCGGCCCAAGCATCCTCCAAGTCATGATCGACCAAAACGACTGCAGCCGGGCACTGGCGACACTGGCCGAGCGGATGAGCAAGACGGTGGTGCAGAAGTAGTCGCAGCTTATCGGCGAATCGGTTGAAGCCGGCAAATCGCGTACAGCGGCATTTTTTCATGCCGACTCCACAGTAGCGCACGCAAGCGTCTGATCGACTTTCAGCCCGGGTTTCGGTGAAACGTCGCATTTTATCGGCGAAAATATTGGCCGGCTTCGACGGCGTGGCTAAACTGAACTGACCCACCGGCCGCGGCGAAACCGCCCGTTCGGGCGGGCAACGACCTGACTTTTCGGCGCACTCTCGTCGGAGAACTACGTGCAGGGCCGATTGATCTCATTCTTCTTCCGCAGGATCTCAGTCTGCGCCGCGATCGCGTTCGCGCTTTCCGGCCAGACCGAGCGGGCGATCGCTCAGTCGTTTCTAATCATCTACCCCGGTCCCGGTTTCGATGGCACAACGGGGTATTTCAACCCGTCGTTCCACCAGGACGACGGCACGGCGCGACCGGAAGCCTCGTGGGCACTGCTGAACAACGCCGGAACGGTCGCCTGGGAATCGGACTTTGTTCCAACCACGGTGAACTCCTACGTGCTTCGATCGAACCCTTTTTTTGGCGCCGGACGATTAAATGATCTTGCTGGACCTCCGGTCACGCCGACCAGCACTCCATTGGCAGTAAACGCCCTCAGCTCGGTCGTCGGCCAATCGCTCGATACCAATGGCCGCGGGAGGCCGGTGCGATGGGACCTTGGCAGCGCGTCGCCCAACGTTCTGGCCCCGCTGGAACATCATGCCATCTTGGGTCCGCCCGAAGGACAAGCCAACGACCTG
>DATFGJ010000108.1:0-10688 GCA_035249585.1 Lacipirellulaceae bacterium | reverse complement strand
TTGTCGCTTACGACGGGTCGCAGCAGGCGCGGCTGGCCCAGCTGATCGAACAGACTTACGTTGGCTCTCTTGATTGCCCGGCGCTTAACGGCGCCCGGCAAATGGATGACATAGTCGCTGGCTATGAGGCCACGGGCATTTTTCGGCCTGAGTTGTGGCAAATCATTCGCAGTAGCGGCGAGGATGTCGGCGTTCTGCTGCTGGCGGATCATCCGAGTGCTCGTCACTGGGAGCTTGTGTATATGGGGCTGGTGCCGGCGGCGCGCGGGCGTGGCTGGGGTCGGCAAATCACGCAACATGCACAAGCGATGGCCCGCCACGGCGCAGTGGATCGAATCGTGCTCGCCGTCGATGCGGCGAATTCCCCGGCTTTGGAGATGTATCGCGCCGCGGGTTTTGAAAAATGGGATCGGCGCCACGTATATTTGCGGTTTGGACCCACAACGTGACGCAATCAGCGCGAAATACACGCATTCCTCGGCATTTTTTCGCGATGCGCGCGGGCGCAGTTCTGGCGCACGAAATCGAAAACAATTTTTCCACGCCGCGCGCCGCCCCGCGCAGAAAAATTTTTTCCCCGCCGACTCGCAGCCGCAAACTCAATGTATCCCGCAGATCGCGCGCGTTTTGGTGGCCAGATCGACAAGCTTTCCCGCCGCGCGGCAAAAACCCCTTTGACATCACTGCTAGCGGGTATAAAATCGGCGACTCGGCTGATCGCATGCGGTGCTTCGCCGGATATGGCGTAGCGCATTAGCGGTCGGTCGAAGGGGTATGCGGTAACAAAACAACCGGGCACGGTTGAAATGCAAGTCGGTCGCCAAAACCGGCCTGGGCTCGGCGTAGCCAGGCGGGGCGGCGGCCCGGCTCGCTGGCCGGCCTTTTCTTTAGTTCGCGCAAGGTTCTCCTAAGTGCAAGGCGGCGCGGAGGCGTCGCCGGCGCGTTGCGCTCAAGGCAACGCGCCTTGCGCTCGGGGTCTGCGCCAACGGATGCAGGAAGTCGTCATGGAAGATTCGCAGGTTGTGGCGGCGCTGTCGAAACAATTGGCCCAGCGGATCGGAATGAAGCGCTATGCGGTGTGGTTCGGGCCGCAGACGAGGCTATGCGTGGGGGCCGAGTGCCTGACGATCCGGTCCGCGAATACATTCGTGCGCGACTGGCTGCGTAAAAATTACGCCGACGACATTCGGGCTTGCTGGGAAAACGTGGCCGGCCGCCCGCTGCCGGTCGAATTCGACGTCGACGGAACCTTAGCCAGCTTAGCCCCCTCCCGCGACGAGGCGCCGAAATGCGCCGAGGAATTCCACTGCGGCACTCCGAGTGCGACGGCAGACACAAGCGACCTCAAAACAGTTGAAGACTCGAGCCGGCGCGGAATCGCGGGGCTGGAGACATTTGTCGTCGGACCGAGCAACGAGCGCGCGTTTAAAGCGGCCGAGCTGACCGGCCGCGGCCGCCACCAGGCTTCGCCGATTTTGTTCTGCGGTCCGACGGGCGTCGGCAAGACGCACTTGTTGCGCGGCGTGGTGCGCGAGTTTCGCCGCCATCACCCGCGTGCGGCCGCCGTGTATATCGCGGCCGAGCAATTCACGACGGGCTTTGTGGAAGCGATCCGCGGCGGCGGCTTGCCGAGCTTTCGCCAGAAGTGCCGCGGGGCGCGGCTACTGGTGATCGATGATGTGCAGTTCTTCGCCGGCAAGCAGCGAACGATTGAGGAGTTACAGCACACGGTTGACGCGCTCTTGGCCGACGGGCGGCAGATTGTGCTTGGGAGCGACCGCAGCCTGGCAGAGCTTCGCGCGCTCGGCCCAGAGCTGACATCACGCCTGGCCGGCGGCCTGGTGTGCGAAATCGAGCCGCCCGAATTCGCTACGCGCGTGGCGATCCTGCGGAGGCTTGGCGGCGAGATGCAGCTGGCGCTCGAGGATGACGTGCTGCGGGCCGTCGCCACACAGATTACGGTCGGCGCGCGCGAGCTGCGCGGCGCGCTTCATCGGCTCGCGGCCGAAAGCCATGCCGCAGGGCAGCCAATTACGCGCGAGCTGGCCGCGCGGGCACTGGCCGACATGGCCCGGCATTGCACGCGCACGGTGCGGCTGGCCGACGTCGAAGACGCCGTGTGCGACGTTTTCGGCATTGAGCCGGCTCAATTGCGGTCCGCACGCAAGGCGCGCACCGTGAGCGAGCCGCGAATCCTGGCGATGTGGCTGGCGCGAAAGTACACGCGCTCCGCTTGGAGCGAGATCGGCGAGTTCTTCGGCCGTCGCAGCCATAGCACCGTCATCTCGGCTCACCGCCGCGTCGAGCGGCTGATCAGCTCGCAAGCGCAGATTGAAGTCAACGACCGACCGTGCGGCGTGGAAGAGGCCATCAGGCGGCTAGAGCAGAAGCTGCGGACGGCATAGCACATCAGCCAGAAGCGCAAGCGAGGGACTAACCGAGTCGGCTATTGCCCCTGCTTGCGCTAGCGATTCAATGCCTTTTCTTCCCGCACTCGCGCTTCGGGCTAGGATGCGATTGCCTTGGATCGCGCGAGCCCCAGCGATTCAAACCAGCGCCGCGGCATCATGCCCAGGCCAATCAGCGCGAGCTGCGTGCCGCCGAAAACAAGCAGCCACATCGCGGTGCTGCTTTCCGAGGCCCCATAGGCGTGCAACCCTTCGCCCAGCTCGTTCACGCCGAAATACGACCAGGTAGTGATGATGTTGCCGCCGACGGCTAGTGTCGCCAGACCGCGGGCTTTCACCATCCCGCCCCAGCGAGCGTGCAGCACCAGGGCGTTCCACAGCACAATCATCAGCGCGCCGTTCTCCTTGGGGTCCCATCCCCAGAAGCGGCCCCAAGAATCATCGCCCCACAGGCCGCCTAACACGGTGCCGACGAAGCTGAAGAAAACTGCAAAGCAGAGTGTGCCGTAAAGCATCCGCGTGAGTTGGCGGCGCGAATCGTCATTCAGCACGGGAAATACGTGGGCCAGCATCACGTAAACAGCGCCCCACAGTCCGGCCGTGTACGTTGCCGCGTAACCCATGTTGATTGTGACCACGTGCGTCGCCAACCAGAACTGGGTATCGAGCACAGCTTGCAGCACGATGAACGTGTCGCCGTCAAGGGAAAGAAAATGGGCTACCAAAAGTGTCAGGAAACCAATGATGGCGGCGACGATGTTGCCCAGTCCAAGCCGATAAATCATTTCGAATAACAAAGCCAGGATCACCCCGCCCCATCCGATGAAGATCGCCGTCGAATAAAGATTGGTGATCGGCGGCCGTCCGGAAATATAGATTCGGGCAATCAAGGCAAATGTATGCAGCACCAACGTCAAGCCGAGCAACCACATCGAGCCACGACGCAAAGGCTCGCTCCAGCCGATCCAAGACCATACACCCAGGACAAAAGCGAACACGTACAAGGCGGCCGCATAGTAAAACGGGCTGAACTGGTTGTAAAAGACTTCAAAATTGATCTTTGACTGGGAAAGGATTTCGGCTCGCGCCGCTCCCGACTCTTGAAGCGACTTGGCATTTTTTGCCAGCGAATTCTCATAATCGGCCAAGACGCGACGATACTCGGCCAACTGCTTGTTGAATTCGCCCGCGTTGTTTCGAGTATAAGCGGAAAGCATCGAGCTGAGCGCCAGAGTCCCTCGATTCGGCGCCTGATTCGAGATGCGATCGCGTAGAACGTCGTACTCCGCTTCCAAAAGCGGGACCCAATTCGTTGTTGCGTCTTTGGGCGGCACGGCGTGCGGCGATTGCGCAGCACGCAATTTGCCAATAAGGTCCTGCGTCGCCGCGATACTTTGCTGTATTTTCTCTGGTTCGGGTGATATGGGCGGTGACTGGAACGACAAGCTCACCGCCATGTACAAGTTTCGCTTTACTGCAAGCTCAATGACCTTATTCTGGAACAGCGATCGCTCTTCCTCGGGAACCTTTGCGGCCAGTTCGATCTGCCGATTCAATTCGCCGCGCTTGTTGTCCAGCTCGTTGAGCGAGTAGCGCCAATGCAACGGCCGATGTTCCAGGCCTAACGTATCAACCAGGTCTAGATTCTCGATGCGGAATACTTGATGGTCGTCTGCGCGCCGGACGCCTGAGATCACGTCCAACAGCCAGCCGATCGCCGGCTTGTACGTTTTCTCTTTGTCCTTGTCGACGACAACCAGCTCCTGGCGACCGGAGAGGATTTGCAGCGTGTTGCGCGCCAGGGTGTCGTAAGGCTTGATGCGACCCTGATACGCCAATGGAAGCTTGCCGAATTCGTAGATTTGCATCTCGCTCGGCTTCGACTCGGGCATTCGCGTTTTGCTTAACACGTAGCCGGCGAAAATCAGCGTTACGAGGGCGGGGAACCATTTGGCGAATGTGACCCAGCTGCTGCCTGCAGGAGCGAAGTGCCGTTTCACCTTAACTGGTCGGCCGTTGTCCGTGTGCTGAAGCCCGCTCGCCGACTCTTTTATTCGCGCGTCCTCCGCACGGCGGAAAAGGAAGCGCACCAGGATGACGCCAAAGTGCGCCAGCATCCCCGTGGCCACGAGCATGCAGGCCACATAGGGGGCCATCCAGCTCGGATTATCGACGACCGACAGGATAGTCATTTGCTCCGTCTCGGGATCAAAATCCGACTGGTAAAATGTAATCCCGTCGTAACGCAGCGGGTTATTCATACGAATAAGCATCTCGCGGTCGATGTTGTGCCGCGGATCCTTAAGCTGGACGAGGGACGAGTAGTTCTTTGCCGTATTCGTGCCGGTGTAGCGATCGAAGCGAAAATCCTTGAGCGTCAAAGTGTACGGATAATGAATCCGCTTGAAGCGCAAAGCCAGATCATACTTTTTTCCGTCGATTTCAACCGCCTGGTCTTCCAGGTGTGGCGAGGCCAGGTAAGTGCCTAAGGATTTGCCGGAATCCTTGGAAAACAGCTCAACGTACGCGGCAGGCACGTCGACAATCTTTGCTCGCTCGCCGACGCCGGTTGCCTTTTGTGTTTCCTCGGCGACGACTTTTGTGCCGAAGCCCGCCGTTGCCGAATTCCCTTCGCCCGCCGCCGGAGCGCGCATTCTCGAGTTCTCCAGCCAGCGATGAGCCTGCACTTTAAACGGAAGCTTAGGATGCACGATGGGGCCGTCATCGCCCACATTGGCCTGGAGTAGCGAAGCGGGAATCACCGTAACGACGTCTTCATTCGCGGCGGAGCGGTCGATAATTGAAAGCTCGGCGCTGCGATTGTCGTCGGAGAAACTGGCCGTAGCGCCTTCGAAAATGGTCATCTGAGATTCTTCAGCGGCGATGCCCGTGAACAGCTCGCTGAGCATCAAGAGCGCGATGCCGCCGTGAAGCAGGACGATTCCGGCACGCTTGCGAAACACCAAGACGCAGCCCACCAAGAGCACGATGCCGGCGGCCGTGCCCTTCACGAGCTGCCAAAGAATACGCAGGCCGGCATCATCCAGCCGCGCTTGCGGGTTGGCGAGTAGCCAAACCGCCAGCCCGGCCAGCAGCAAATCCAGACCGAGAAACACCCACCACTCAACCGACCGCATTCGCGAGCCTAGGAATATGATTGCATAGGCGCCGGCAATTGCCGCAATCGCCAGCGTGCCGCGAAAACACTGCCAAAGCAAATCGCAAAATGCTGGCGAAAGCTCGCTTTCGATGGCGTTGTTCATGCCGCTTTGGATCACGAGATACGTGACAGCAAGGCCGGCCACAATCGTGGCGGCGCCAAGAGCGAGCCTCCGACCCGCTGCAGCAATTCGAAACCGCGTGGCATGCGCGGCGGCAAGGTTCAGCAGCAATAAGGCCCCAACAAAGTTGCCGCCGAGGAAATAAAACCCGCCTTGCAGGTCCCATTTCACGTCTTTGAAGAAAATCTGGACGAGTCGCTCGAACGTGACAAATTCGATCCAAGAAAACCAGGTGCGGAAATACGTTTCGTTGACGACATACCAAACGTCATGGTCCTTCTGCGCGAGCGTGCCTGTGAAGATTAGAAATATCGACACCGCAAACAGCACGACCGTGAGGCGCAGCGAGGCCAGCGCCGCCAGAACTCGATTGCCCGCATCTTCGATTGGGGACAATTGATGCCGAGCCTGGGCCGATTCCCGGGCGATGCTTCGGGGCAATGAGAGCTCACTTGTCGCCATTGGATGCTCCACTGCCGGCGGCAAATTTCATGGATTTGAGAAACCTCTTGAAATTCTCTTCTTCGGCGACCACCGTGTCACGCTGCCCGGTGAGCGTGATGAACCAGATCTTGTCGCCGCTTGTGACCATGGCGGCCAGCATCGCCTTTTTGATCTTCGACTCCGCTGGCTTCGAAATGTCGGGCACCAGCCGCACGTATGTTGCCGGCTTGCCATCGATCTGGATTGAGTCCGTGGAGTCGTCGAGTTGATCTTGTTCGATTTCGGCAAGCCCGACGTCCCGGCGCCAGCGGTTCACGTTGGCGAGTGGATCAGTCATCAATGGCCCGGCATTCGTGGGAAAATCGATCAGCTTGACAACGCCTCCCTGCTCTTTGCTGCCGATGGCGAACTCCGCCTTACGAAACCCGCTGGCGGGAACCGGCTGCCACGACTTGGGAGCTTCGAACTTCGGCACATCGGCAGGTGCCGATGTGGCGGCCTGTGCACTGCCCGATGCCGCGGCGGACGAATCAACCGGCGGGTGACCTGGCGGCAGCTCAGAACCTGGCCTCGGCGCGAACCGGTTTGCCGCTCCGGCGCGGCCGCCGGCAAACGGCGCCATCATTCCGCCGCCCGTATATCGGCCGCTCAAATCGACGACGGTGATTGTCGTTTCGCCGGCCTTGATTTCCGAAACGTCGTCTTTTAGTTGCTGCGGACCAATCGGAGGCAGTTGCATTTGCTGCTCGCGCCAGCGATTGACATTGCTCAGAAGTTCCGCCTCGGTGCCGCCCCACGGCAATGGCGTGACCGTCATTTCCAATGGCTTGTCATCGGTCGGAATCCAAAGCGTCGCCGAGCGCATTCCGCTCGCGGGATCTTCTTTCCAGCCTTCGGGCGTCGTCCAAGTGGGCCGGCCGTCGACAACTTTTAGGTTGGCGAAGAACTTGGTAACGTCGTCTTTTTGTTTCTCGACGACAGGCGATGGGCCAACGACCTTGAAAAAGTGCGCTCGATTGCCGGCGGGAACAATTGCGACCAACATGCGGTCGGTCGCTTCGCCGGAAGCCTTAACGGGGGGCGCGGTATCCTCCGACGTCGGCCGATCGGACGCCTCGGTGGCCGTTTCCTGAGTTTGCTTTGCGACCTTGTAGCTGCGAATCTCTTCTTTTGCTTCGCAGCCAAATGTGGCGGCAAGAACCAGGGCCGCCACTGAGAAGTTCAATAGCGGTTGCGAATTGCGGTCAATCATGGCTTCGTCAGGCGCGAGGACGAAAAAGCGGGGAACGGCGGGGTCGGCTTTTCCGGAAGGCGTCAAGCCGGCAAGCCGATTGACGAATTATAGCCGCTTACCATCTCGGCGGTACCGTAGATTCGGCGCAGGTGCGGGAAATACGGCCGCTTATGGCAGCGCCGAGTTGGAAATCCGGCCCGCTAACCCGGGCCTCGCCATTCGCTACTGAACGGTTATAGGAACGGGTTAAGGACTTCCAGGAGCGAGCTGCTGGGGCTGCTCACCCCGTCCCAGCTCCACATGTTGCGCAACAAGTCGTACATCACCATGAAGCAGAGGCTGAGCAACAGGAGGCAACTGCCAAGACCCAATACGTTCCACAGTGAGAACGGCGTTTCGGACGCGTCGCTGACGACCACCGCGCCGGGCGCGAGGCCGACGCCAAAATCCTCGCTTAGCATGCCGCTGTCGCCGAAGCCGGCAGCGCTCTTGGCCGCCGCACCCTCTTCCGAAAGCTCGTCGAGCGCGATCACCTGCGAGCTGTCTTTTTCTTCATCGCCCTCTTCTTCCCCGAGCGGCGTGAGCTGAAAGTCGCCCGCCTTTGACTGGGTCACGCCGGAGCCGACGGCGAGCGGCTCAAGCGGCATATCGTCGGCCGAAATATTGCCCAGATCGAGCGAAGAACCGATCGGCGACGAACCGCTCAGATCGAGCGAAACCTCATCGAGCGCCAGGCCGCTGTCCGACGGCGAGATGATGTTGATGCCGCTGCTCTCGCCGGAAAGTGTCACATCGCTACCGTCGCCAAGCACGCCCTCATCATCGTCCTCAAGCTCTAACGCCGATAAGCCAGTGAGGCCTGTGCCGCTGGCAGCGTCGCCGGCCAGGCCGATGTCGGACGTGCTGATAGACGGATTGCTGTCGGTTGGAGCGAGGCGCAACTCGCTGCTTTCGGCGGCCTTGGCTGCCGCGGCGGCGGCGGCTGCGCCCTTTGCTTTGGCCACGTCGTCGGGCGCCATAATGCGACTCGACTCAGCCTCCAGGTCGACTTCCAACTCCTGCAGCCCGGCAAAGTCGCCCGACGGGCTTGGCAGCTCAAGCGCATCGTCGTCGCCGGCGGGGATGATGTCCGACGCCGGGGCCAGCTTCACGTCGCTGGCTGCCCCAGCGCCCGACGGCGCCGGAGAAAGATCCAGGTCCGCGTCGACGTCTAAATCACCTTTGCCGATGATCGTGCTCGGAGGCCGGCCGGGAGATTCGCCCAGCTCCGCTTCGCTCAGCAGAATCGAGTCGGACAGATTGATCGGGTTTTCATCCAGATCGATCGCTAGCGCATCGGAGTCGTCGTCGTCAATTCCGGCGACTGTCGGCTCATCCACATCTTCGAGACTGATGTCGCTCGGCGGGCCGGAACCCGCATCGCCTTCCGCCAAGTCGAGATTCAAACCGCTCGACGCGGAGTTCTGTGACTCTGGTTCTTCAGACTCGAGTGCAATATCGCTGGGCGGCGAATCGAGCGGCGGGATACCATCGCGCGCAAGCTTGTCGATATCCTCGGCGCGGAATTTCCAACTTGCGCCGTCGCGGTATGCGCGAACCTTGCCCGCTTCGCGGAGCTGGTTCAGTCGGTCTTTGGAGATGCTGAGCTGAGAGGCGGCCTCGTCCAAGCTCGTGAACTTTTGAGCCATGAATCCCTCGCGCTGGCGCGCACACGTGGAGTGTGTCGCAGCAGCTGGTGCCGCGCTACCACCGGGCGCGGCGAGGAACTCGTCGGCCGGCGCGTCAGCGCTGCAGTCCGCTGCGTATGTCTTGCGGCAATGGATCGCCGCTGTTGAATTCAATCATCTGCAAGTCCCAGGTGATGTTGCGGACGCTTTTGGGCGTGATCTGGCCCGTCGTTCGGTCCACATGGTAAACCGCCATCACGCGGCTGTGCGGATCGACCACCGTGACAATTTGCGGCTGACCTTCCGTCGCCGTCACGTGTGCAATCAATTCCGCTGCTTGCCCCGCGGCTGGATAGTTTACCGGCGGACCGGACGCGGGTTCCGAGGAACCAGTGCCAGCACTTGCCGCCATCACCAGGACTGCAACTACAAAGGCGCCAACAGGCGACAATCGCATTCGATCCTCCTTGGGCCGCGCTATTGCGCGGCTCGTTGAGGAATCCGGCGCCTCTAGCTCCATTCTAAAAGCACCGCATTCCGATTCAAGCTAAATCCGTCGCCCGCCAGTGTTTAAGAGCGCACCGCGGCGAGCGGCCATTAATGCGGGCCTTGCGGCGGCGTTTGGCGCTCGCGGCCGTGCTTCGCGATCTGGCCTGGATGTCGCTTTCAGAATTGCAAAAACACCGCTAAGCTACGGCCAATTAGGGATTTGCCGCCGCCTGGGACAGTCGTGGGAGGCCCGAAACAGGCGGCGGAGTGTAACGGCCGAAGCCCCCGATGGGCAAGATCAGCGCCACCGGTCGGCGAACCGGCTCGTCCTCGACCCAGGCGCTGTTTATTTGAAGCCGGGAGGACGTCCCGGTTCGCTGTCGTTTGGATGTTAACCGGTATGCCCTCCAAGCTCGATAAGGCGATTTCCGAACGGCTGGAACATGCCGTCGCGATTGCACAGGAGGCGGGCGAGCTGACGCTTCGGTATTTTCGCCGTGACGATTTGCAGGTGGAGCGGAAAGCCGACAAGAGTCCGGTGACAATCGCCGATCGTAGCGCCGAGGAGCTTTTGCGCAAAAGGATATCCGAACGATTCCCGGACGATTCGATTGTCGGCGAGGAGTTCGGCACAACGGCGGGAACCTCGGGCTACCAATGGGCGCTCGACCCCATCGATGGAACCAAATCGTTCGTTCATGGCGTACCGCTTTACACAACGCTGGTGGCCGTGCTGCGCGATGATAAGCCGTGTGTCGGAGTGATTCACGCACCGGCGGCCGCCGAAACCGTCTACGCACAAACGGCCGGCGGCTGTTGGTACATCGATCAGAAAGGCGGAGCACCGCGTACGGCGCGTGTTTCCAAAGTCGCGCGACTCTCGGAGTCGCTGCTTCTGACAACGGAAGTCCGCAGCTTCACGGACGGCCGCCCTCACGACGCCATGCACGTCTTTCAATCGCTGGAGCGAATCGCGAGGCTGACGCGAACCTGGGGTGACGGATACGGCTACTTGATGGTGGCTACTGGCCGGGCGGAAGCGATGATCGATCCGGAATTGGATATTTGGGATATGGCCGCATTGCAACCGATAATCGAAGAAGCCGGCGGCACTTTTTGCGACTGGCAGGGCCGAGCTACGGTTCACTCGCGCGACGCCGTCGCG
>DATFGJ010000107.1:0-4089 GCA_035249585.1 Lacipirellulaceae bacterium | reverse complement strand
GACGACTTGGAGGCGGGTGTCATCACGCTGATGGGTGAACAGCGGGCACTGGGTGAGCCGCTCCATTGGGACGGCGAGAGTTCACCTAAGCCAAGTCAGCTGTGGCGGTTTCACCTTCACTATCAGGAATACTTGCTAGATCTGGCTTCCAACGGCGGCTGGAAATCCGAAGTAGCGTGGCGGACGATCTGGAAAATTGTTCACGACTGGATCGAACAAAATCCGCTGGCCAAAGCGGAGCCGGACGGCGACGCGTGGCATCCGTACTGCGTTTCCCGGCGATTGGCCGTGTGGCTTCAACTGGCTGCGGCGGGACTAACGGAAGGAGCGGACGTCGACCGCGTCCTTTCCAGCTGCGCCGAGCAGGCAGAGTTCTTGAGCCGACAGTTGGAACTGGACTTAGGTGGCAACCATCTGCTGGAAAACGCGCACGCACTCGCATTGGCAGGCGCAGCGCTTACGGTAGAGTCGAGCGGGCGCGGTACGAGTCCAAACGGGGCCTGGCTGCGTAAGGCGGATAAAGTGCTGCGGCGGGAATTGCCACGTCAACTTCTGGCACACGGAGAGCATTTCGAGCGGAGCCCCATGTATCACTGCCAGGTGCTGGGCAATTTGCTGCAGATTGCGATTGTGGCGCGCGAGGCGGCGCCGGAATCGTCAAGGTTTTGCCGCCGTGAGGTTGAGAGGATGTGGACCTTTCTTGCGGCGATCCTGCACCCCGATGGCGAGATTCCATTGTTCGGGGACAGCTGTTTTGGCGAGAGCTATTCAGTCGCGGAGCTAAGGCGTTTATTAGAATTGGCGGATATTGACGCGAAGAACGGTGACGGGAAGCGACCGGCCGTGGGTGGCCCGTATTGGGTCTGGCGGCATGAGAATGACGCACTGATTTTCGACACGGGAGAGTCGGCGGCGGATTGTCTGCCGGCGCACGGACATTGCGATCTGTTAGGATTTGAGGCATCGGTGGTTGGAGAACGGTGGTTCGTCGACAGCGGCGCATATCGATACGATGATGGGGCGATGCGGCGGTACTGCCGGTCGTCGGTCGCGCATAACGTCGTGACCATCGATGACGTGAATCAGCATGATGTGTGGTCGACGTTTCGGATGGGCTATCGGGGCCGGCCGACCGCATTTAATACCGGGAGTGATGGGCCTTTTGAGTGGGCTAGTGCAGCGCACAATGCTTATCGGCGGATGGGTGTGACCGCGGCGGAGCGTTTGGTGGTCGCTAGCCCGCGTGGCATATGGGGCTGTTTCGATTTTCTGCGAGCAGCGGCGCCGAAGCGTGTAACAGGCCGGTTGCACTTGGCGCCCGGATTATCCGTGGAGCGGATCAATGAAGGTCGGTTTCTTCTCGAGTTGGGGGAAACTCGTCGGATATTGTCGTTTCTTGGTGCAAACGACATACATGTGGCGGCGGGGTGGTATTGTTCGAGGTTCGGCCGACGCGACCGGACGCACGTGTTGGAATACCTGGCTGCGGATCAGCGGAGCCTTGTCATGGGTTGGTTGCTTTCGCCACCGGATGCGGAAGCGTCTGCAATCGTTGCGCAATCGGAGTGTGTCGTTTTGATGCGCGACCCGGCAGATGGAGGGGAATTCGAATGGCGATTTGGGCAAAGGCCAGAAGGAAGTGGAACGAGTAGGCCGGCGGGCAAGATCTACGCTAATCGAGCTTTGTCGATGTCCCAAGAACCGGCGCGCATTTGTCGAGTCTAACAGTTCGTGATATGTCGTCAGCAGTGTCTAGCGATCGTTCATGGATAAATGGATCGAGCCGGATGCTCGATCCATTGCTGGTGCTGGCCGCGGCTGCGCTTCTGGGCACCGCGCCATTGGCGGTGTTTCATTTGCGCGCACTGTGGCAGGAAGAGCAGTACCAATATTTCCCATTTGTGATCGGAGCAGTACTGTGGCTGCTATGGAGTCGCTGGCGAGCGGCACCCGTGGTGACCGAGCCGGCGCGGTACCCGGCGTTGCCGTGGATGCTTATCGGCGGCGCCACCGTGTTGCTGCTCGGCGCGGTGCTGACGGTTTCCGCCTGGCTGGCGATGGTATCGCTCAACGTTGCGCTGGCGGCCGTGTTCTCGTGGTTGGGTAATCGACGGCGCATTCAATACTTATGGGGCATCTGGTGCCTGTTGTGGCTACTTGTGCCCCTGCCGTTGGGAGTGGACGATCGAGTCGTCCGGTGGCTGCAGAGCTTGAGCTCTCTCGTCAGCAGCCGAGTTCTCGATGGACTTGGCATATTGCATTTGATGTCGGGCAACGTGATGACGCTTCCTACCAAGGAGCTGTTTGTCGACGAGGCATGCAGCGGCATCGTGTCGGTGATGTCTGTCGTGGCGTGTAGCATGATCTACGGGATCTATCGCAATCGTCCGGTGGTCCACCTTGTGCTACTGACGATTGCGGGAATCTTTTGGGCGATGCTCATGAACGTCATGCGAATCAGCATGATTGCGGCGGTGTGGCATTATTGGCGATGGGACTGGTCGGGGGGCACTGTCCACGAGGTATTGGGATTGTCGATCTTCGTGGCGGTCTTCCTGGCGCTTGTTGGTAGCGACGTGTTGCTGGTGGCGCTCCTGTCGCCGATCGACACGAAAAAGATCGGTGGACTAGAGTACGGCCGGCGGCTGGTCCAATTATGGAATTGGATGCTCACGCCGGTGGCCTCGATTACGACATCGGTTGATGATGTACTGACAACGGCACGAGTTCGAGGCGACCTCCCGAAGCGCAGGACGGTGTTTGCCGCGGGCACATTCGTGGCACTGGGCGTCGTGCAACTGAGTTGGCTGCCGTCGGCGGATACGGCGGAGGCGCGAGCGGCGATCGGCCGGGCCTTGGCGATTGACGAGGACTTTTTGCCAGCGCGGGTCGGCAATTGGGAACTGGAGCATTTTGAGCGTGTGGAACGCGAGGCGTACAGCGACTTCGGGCGGTATTCGCGAGTGTTCCGATATCGACACGGCTCGCAGCCGAGCCTGCGCGCGACAGTTTCGCTGGACTTCCCGTACATTGGCGGCTGGCATGACTTGTGTATGTGCTACCGAGGGGGGGGTTGGATGACTGAGGAGCGCAACGTGATCGCCGAAACAGAGCGGGATAAGGGTTGGCCGTTGGTCGAGGCCGACTTGGACAGTCCAAGTGAAGGGCATGCGGTCGTGATATTCACGGGTTTTGACGTGAGCGGCGAAGCGGCAGAGCCGCCGAGTGCGGCGGTGCTGTTTCGGCCATGGTTCCGGCTGCGCCGACGGCTGCTGGAGCACGTTGCGCCGCAGCTATTGCAAGTGCAAGTATTTGCGGTCGGGGCGGAGACGAGCGACGCGGCCGTTCAGAAAGATTTGCGGGAGTTGTTATTGGAAGCGCGGGGGCGATTTCGGGACGGCGTGGCGGGAGGACGAGAGGGAAGAGGAGTAGAGGAGTAGACGAGTAGACGAATAGAGGAGTAGAGGAGTAGAGGAGTAGAGGAGTAGAGGAGTAGAGGAGTAGAGGAGTAGAGGAGTAAGTCGCTAGTCGTTGGTTGTTAGTTGGTAGATGTGATGTCTTTTAGAAGTAACCGCAAGCCGCTTATGGTCCGCCTACGGCTCGCCCTGGGGCGAGCAGGCGAAAAGCTCGCCGCAATTGGTGCGGCGATCGTCTGGCCGTTTGAGCGGACGTTCTCGCGCCTGGGGCAGAAGGTGGTCACGGTTTCGGACCGTGTCGAAGGGGTCGAGTCGATTTTGGTCCGGATCGGCTGGGCGCTCGCGTGGCCGGTGCGGATGGTTTGGCGGCTCGCGCGGGCAGTCGCCGCCGTCTGCGTGCCCGAATCGGCGCGACACGCGCTCGCCGCACCGATGCGCGGTCTGTCGCGGCTCGGGCGCGGGACAGGCCGGTCACTGGTGCGCGTTGCCGAGGCTCTGAACCTTGACGGCATCGTGCTGTGGATCGTGCGGCGCACACGGTACTTGTGGTATCCGTTTACCGCGCTGTGGGGCTTCTTTCAGGCCTGGCTGGCGACGCGGAGCACCAAGAAACTGTTGTGGGGGTTGCCCGTGGTGGCAGTGCTTGTGCCGCTGGCCGGCATCGCGGTGTGGA
>DATFGJ010000106.1:0-10707 GCA_035249585.1 Lacipirellulaceae bacterium | reverse complement strand
GCCTGATAGTTTGGAGGGGTGAACTGAAAAAGTCAACTATGGCGGCAATTTGCAGCAGTCTGGCCGGGCCCGCGGCCAAGTTAACGCAAACGGCCGCGAAAACGATTGCCGGCTAAACCGAAGCGAGAAGCCGCAAAGGCTGAACGGCGGCCCGAGTAAAAAGCTCCTCAAAAACCCGGTCGTGGGAGCTGGCTTTTTGCTGCCGCCCGTGAATCGCCACGTCGTCGGCGCCAGTTTGTTGTGGGCCAGAATGAGGTGTCGCAAAGCTCGTCAGGAGCAGGTCTTGTCGTTTTGAAATCGTGGTATTGGGCGGTTTTGTAGCGATTCGTCGAGCCTGGCCGGATTGGCGCGTAGGAGACGTCTGGTCGACGAACGTCGCAAACGCCGCATCGACTTGTGCAGCGGATGCACTTGGCATCGTGGGTGCGCTTACGACTATCGCCTGCGGCTGCTGCGGCGCCGCCGCTTGTGCAAGCGAAGCACCGCCGGCGGGCGATGTAGCCGTAGAACCGCGCCGCCAGATCACAAAATCGGCTGTGTCGACCTGGCCGTTTCGATTGCCGTCGGCGCCGGTGCCCCGCGCCACCGAGAGCCCGTAGCCGCTCTTCCAGAGGGCGTAGTCGGCCTGCTCAACGAGGTTATTGCCGTCGTAGTCGCCCGGGATGCCGCTTGCGCCCGGCGAGCCACCCGAATAAACGCTGGCTCGCCAATTAAGGGCGCTGGCGGGGTCGCCGAGCGGGTCGATGATTTCGAGCGATGAACCGCCACCGTCCGCGCCGCTGGGCCAGGGTGAAGTGCTTCCGTACGTGAAACTTTGGATCACCTCGCCCAGCGGGCCAAGCAGCATGACCGGCTCGCCGCCGTTGCTCAAGTTGCGCGGGGCAAAGCCTTCCGGCGCGAGGTTGAAGCCATCGCCGTAGACGAATTCAAAAGTTGTCGGGTTGCGCGCCGCGATGATCCGCCCGCCTGGCGCGAGCGATAGACCCGAAGCGAAAACATACCGGTCGTCTGCAAAACCGGCGATCTGCACACCGGCCAGGCTCACCGTTTGACTGCCGGTGTTTACAATCTCGAAGAATTCGATGTCCTGTCGATCGGCCACGCCCGGAAAATCGGCCGGGTTATAGTGCACTTCGCTGATCCGCAGGCTGGCAGCTTCGGTCGCGAAGCGGGCTTCGTTCAAGGGCGACCATTGGCTGCCGCTCAAGGCCCGGGCCCGAATCGTGAGCGTTCCTGTGATCGTGATTGGAGTGCCGTTGTAAAGAATTGCCGACGGGCTCACGGCGCCGCCGGGCAGGCGCGGATCGGAGCCGTCGAGCGTGTACCAGATCGCCCCGCTTGGCGCCGTCACGCTTACATTGAAGCCGCTCGGCACTGTGCCGCCGTGCTGACTGAACGAGGGGGCAACCAGGCTAGGAAACAAGCCGTCGGCCGCGAACCGCGACAGCGCCAGCGAATGACTTTGCGGAATCTGGAAGTCGCGCACATTGGCGATCGAATTGCGCCAGATGTCGACAGTCATCAAGGGAATGATGGTATCCGGCGGAACGTTGACGAATTCGCCTTCGCGCGCGTCGCCCCAGCGGGCCGACTCGCCAATGATGGCGGCCTCGATCTGGTCGGCGCGGCGCTGCCAGAGTTCCTGCGACCGCTCGTTCGTCAGCGCGCCATCGTTGAATAAGTGCTTCTGCACGCGGTCGGCAAAGCGCAGACGGAATTCGGAGCTCGCGCGCAGCAACTGAAAAAGCTCACCAGGCGTATTCGCATTGGTCGCGTTCTCGGTGCGGTCGCGAAACCGCCCATCCATCACTATTTCCTGGTCCCAGGTAAAAAACTGAAAACCGGCGCCCGGATTGACGCGGTTGCGGGCTGCAAACCAGTTGTGCGAGGGCCAGTCTTCCGCGCCCGCATACAAATGCAGAATCATGTAGTCAACAAAATTGTCGACGTCGAGATAAACCGGCAGGCTGGGATTCTCGGTGCCGTCGGCGTTGCGGCCCTGCAGCTGCTGATAAATCGCGTTCGGGTTTGGCGAGCCGGGCATCTGCCGCGTGAGTGCGAACATCGCATCGTACGTCGTTCGCTGGCCGCGAAACAGCTCGTTGAAGTCGCGGATGATGTCCCAATCTTCCTCGTTGCCGCCCAAGTGAGCGGCAAGGAACGCATCGTCGGGCCTTTCCGCCGGGTTGTACAGGCCCCAATACAGCCCGTTGATGTAGAGATGCACGTACGTGCTGTCGGCAGACAGGCTGCCCATCGCGCGCTGCATGTCGCGCATCCACACATCGCGCGTATAGGTCGAGTCGAGCGGCGAGTAGCGGCCCGTCGCCGTGCGCGTGGCGAAGCTGTCGGTGAACGAGGCCCGCATCACCACCGTGTTGATGTCGTCAAAATCGGAATTGTCGAACAGCGGAAAGTTGAGCCGCCCGGGGCCGTCGAAGCGCGGGCTGAACATCAGGCGGAAGGAGTGCTTCTTGAGCCGCACGTTGTCGCGGCTGGCTTCGCCGTGCATTTGCACGCCGACGTTGAATTGGAACTCGGCGCCCGACGCCGGATCGAAATACTCGATTGAGCCCGGCTTCTCCCAGGCGTCGCCTCGCCGCGTGGCGTCGGGATAGATTCCCGTGGCCGGGTTCCATAGGTCATCGTGATCCATCACGATCGACATTGTGGGGATCGAGAGCAGGGCCTCGCGGATGCCAAAGTCGTCGTTCGCCGGGTTGTTGTCGTCCCATTGGGCGACGACTCGCGGGTCCATTTCGTAGTCGGCCGTCGCGTTCGCTTGCCAGATCGTCGGATAGACCAGCCCGTTCGGATTGGCGAGCGGATCTTGCGTGAGCACGTCATCGAGGAAGATGTACGTTTCGGTGGCAATTGGCGAATCGGCGAACCCCTCCTTGATGGCCGCAGCGCGGAAAACCGTCGTCGAATCGACGGTGATAGGGGCTGAGTATAGGACCGCCGCTGAGTTGCCCGGGCCCGGCACGCTGCCGTCGAACGTGTAATAAATCTGTGCGCCGGCCGTCGCGGTGGCCAGCTCGAGCGAAAACGCCGCGTTGTAGAACCCGTGCGAGACGCTGGTTGTCACAGGCGAGGTGAAGTCGATTACGCCCGTACTGTTCGGCGCACCCGGCGTCGGCGTTTCGAAATAGCGCAGCGCCTGGCCGCCGGAGGCGATGGTTCGCAGTTCCGGCGCGATCAGAAAATCGCCGTCGGCGGCCGCGCTATTGAGGCCGTGGATGGCGAGCACGTTGTTGCTTCCCTGGACGAGCAGATGCTTGAACTGCGTGAGGTCGATGGTTTCGGGTGCGAGCGCTTCGCTCGATGCCCGCTCGATTGTCGCGCTGGCGTTGAACGCAGGCGGCACGCCGGCGGCCGTGGGCGCGTTCCGCCGTGCCACCTCCTGACCGTTGAGATAGGCCACGAAGCCGGCGTCATAGTTCATGTCCAGCAGCAATTGGTCGACCGCGGAAAGGTCGGTGACCGCGAACGGCGCGCGAATGTAGGCCGAGCTATTTTGCTCGTGCATGGCTGCTTTGACATCCGTGCCCACCAGCTCGCCGAAGCCCGATCGCGTCAGCTCGATGGCGTTCACGACAACGCTGCGGTCGGCCGTGGTTTGCACGCCGCGCAGCCGGAGCGTGCCCAGCGGCGAGGAGACCAGCGTTGCCCGCATCACGTTGGCATCGTTCGAGGTTGGCGCGACGCCACCATTAAATGAATATGCCGCGTCGATAGTGACCGGCTGCCCGGAGCTGACCTCGGTCCAGGTCGACGTCCTGGTGCCCGAAGCAAGCGCATCGAACGACCGCAGCACGAGGTCGTACGGCACATTGGGCGCGAGGCCCTCGACGAGGATCTCCATGCCGCTGCCGGCCGGGCCGGTCGTGTAGATCATGTCGTCGTAGACTTGGTCGAGCGTAAATGCGCCGCCGTCCACCGGGCTTGTTCGGTCGCGATCGTCGAACGCCGCCGCTCCAAAAGCAGAAAGCGTCACCACCATCCCGTCGAAAGTCGCGCCGTTGTTGTCGAGCGACATCGTCGCATAGCCGGCCTCGGTATTGGCGGCGCCCGACTCGCCCTCCGTTCGGTCGTTGAAGTCGACGCGCAGCGCCGGTGTATTCGGCTGACTGACCGTGTCGCCAATTTCCAGCTTCAGGGCGTTCAGGAACACGGCGAAATCGTTGGTCGATTCGTCCTTGCGACCCTGCAACAAAATCTGGCCCTGGGCGTTCGCGGCCACCACGAAGCTGAAGCGGTATGTTTCGTTCGATGTGGGCGTCGCGGAGCCTTCGAAGTTATAGTCGTCGATGGCGATGCCGTTGGCGGTCCAGTCGGACGTGCGCTGCCCGGGGCTTCCGCTGTCGAAGGACCACACGGTCAGTGTGTGGATCGCGCCCGGCTCGAGGCCGTCAATGCGTACGTCGAGTCCGCCGGTTCCCATGTCGCGCGAAAAGACAAAGTCCTGCAGCAACTGTCCGTCGGTGAATGCGCCCGAGTCGACGGGTATAACGCGCCGCCGATCATCGTACGGAGCGGTCGATGCATTAACGAGTGTGACGTCCACGCCGCCAAATGACCGGCTCACCGAGCCAGTCTGAGTACTCCCGTCGCTTCCGCCTATGACAAACGAACTGAAACCCGGCTCGGTGTTGCCGGGCACTCCGCGATCGTCAAAGTCGACTTGCACGAGGGTCACGGAAGGGGGCGGTTCCTCAAACGAACTGTAGCCGACGCCGAGCGGGCCAGTTTGCCACGATCCGTCCGGAACGAACGACGGCTGCGTCCAAGTGGTGCCCAAGCTGCCGCCGCCAGGGACGTGAACTTTACTGCTGGCGCCTAAACCAAGCACGCTTGTGCCCGTCGTATCGGTCGCGATGCCGTAGGAGACGTCTTCGAACTGTTGGGGAAACTCCGGCGCGAACTGGCTGGCGATCGTATCGCCGTCCGGTGCAACGAGCGCCAAAAAATCGCCGTCGGCATCGAGAGCAAAATTGGTATGCAGCTGGCTGCCGGCGGTGCTGCGGTCTTTCCCCGACGCGAAGACGACAAGATATTGCCCGGCGCCCAGCGTGACCGACGGGAACTCCCACTTGTCCAAGAGCTCATCATCGTCGGTAAGATGCCAACCGGCCAAATCGATCGGTTGGTCGCCCGCGTTATACAGCTCGATGAAGTCGGAGTAGTCGCCGTCGGCATCTTGAATGACGCCGTCGTTGCTGGCGAGAATTTCGTTGATGACCGGCTCGGCGGCCATCATCGCGCGGGGCTCGAGCCGCTCGATGGTGAGCTTCTTCCGGCTGCGGCGCGGGCGCGCAGTGTGCTCTGTTTTTCGCCGCCGCACCGCCATGCCTGAGACCTCTTCACCGCCCGAACCCGAACCTTCACAATTTCTTCATTATTGGGGCTGGCGACAAGGTGTTCAAGTTTTCGGCCGCGCGTTTCGTGGTACGGGTATGGATTAGCCCGTTTTTCGCAGGGCCAAACCATAGTGCCAGGGTGGCAGGTCGATAATCTCTCCCGCCATTTGCAATCCGGCCTCGCTGGCCCATTCCACGATCTGCTCTGGTTTTGGCCGGATACGAAGGCTCGGCCCGCGCGGCGTCTCGCCGTAGCGCCAGTGAATCACGAGGACTTCACCGCCGGCCTTTAATGCCTCGGCCGCATGGCGCAGGAGCGTGACAGGATTCTCGCAGTGCAGGATGTTAAACAGCAGCACCGCATCTGCCTTCAGGCCGAAGCCGGCTTCCATCACGTCACGCTTCTCACATACAACCCGCAGGCCGGCGCTCCGCTCGGCCGTGCGGGCGAGCATGGCAGGATCCAAGTCGAATGTGTAAACCGTGCCGCTAACCGCGCGTGCGATCGGCACGGTGAACGTGCCGTAGCCGCAGCCGAATTCGGCCACGTCATGAAACCGGCCGATGCCCAGGCGCATAAGAATCAGCGGGACATCGAACAGCGTCTCCCAATAGGCTTCCTCCGGCATTCCACTGTCGCGGACCTTCATCACGATACAAGTTACCGCGCCCATGCGGCCCGGCGTCAAGGTCACTCCACTGGTGGCGATTCGGCGAGCGATTCTTCGATTGCCTTCTTGAGGTCGGCCGCGTTCGCCTCCCCGCTGCCGATGCGAAACAGCCGCACCTTGCCTTGCCGGTCAATCAACACGACATGCGGGATGCCGCTGACCAAATAATGCTCCTGCAGCTGCCGGTCGCTCACGTATGCGATCGGGTGGCGCAGCTCGTGGTGCTTCACAAAAAGCTCCATGGCCGCGCGCTCAGCTTCGGGCGCCAGCTCGGGCTCGCGCTTCGGGCGGCCCGACGCTTCGTCCCATCCGTATTGGTAGTAGTTCGTGACGCCAATGATCGCGAGACCCTTATCGGCATACTCGTCATGCCACTCGTTCAAATGTGGAAACGTGGCGATGCACGGTCCACACCACACGGCGAAGAAATCGAGCAGCACGACCTTGCCCTTGAGCGCGTCGGATGTGAGCGGCTCGCCGTTCACCCAGCCATCGGCGTTTTCGGGATACATGGCCGGTGAGCCGACGAGGGCCAGCATCTTGCGCGCATTTTCAATCTGCTCGCGCAGCCGCGCGATCGACGGGCCGAACGAAACACGCAGTCCGGCGCCCGGCCGCTGCGCAGCGACTTCCTCGCCTTCGTTCGCTTCTTCGCCCTCGCTGGCCTCTTCGCCGTTGTTGGCCGCTTCGCCGTCCTCCGTCTTATCGAAACTTTCAATACGATCCAATAGCGCACTGGCTTCGTCCGGGTTGGTGCGCGCCAGGTGCATGGCCCGGGTCATGTGCTCGATGGCGAATCGCTGCACGAGCGGCATCGATTCCGGCTGGGCCTGCGCGTTGGTGAACAAGAATTCCAAATGCTCCGATGAGGCACGGGTCGGGTCGCCGTCCTCGATGCTGCTTTCGAGCTGTACCCGGCTCTTGAGCGCCGCGGCGACGCGCAAGATGGCGTCGGCGTCGTTCGGGTTTTCCGCTAACGCACTGTTCGCCGCCTCCACCTGTTTCTCGAGCAGCGCTTTTGCTTCGCCCGCGCGATCGGCCTTCGCCAGTTGGATTGCCCGCTGCGTTTCCACAACGGCCTTGAGCTCGTCCTTCGATTCCGCAGAGCCTTCGACCTGCTTCGCGAACTCGTCAAGCACGGCAAACGCGCGGTCCGGCCCGCCGATTTGCGTCGCCAGATCGGTGAGCATGCCGAGGAGCTGCGCGAAGTTCTCTTCGGATCCGCGGCCGTTTTGGGCCGCCTTCAGATGGAAATCGGTGAACGCCTTCATGTGCTCGAAAGCCTGTTCGTTCCGGCCGGCGCGCCGCATGTACATGGCCGCGGCATAGTGCAGCATTTGGAGGTTCTCGGCCTCAGGATGCTTCGCGAGCGCGTCTTTGAGCTGGGCGCTGGCCTCGTCGAACTTTTGCTGAGCCAACAGGCCTTCAATCTCGTTGGAGGATTTCTCGGGGTCGAAAGCTTCCGGTTCTTCAGCGGCGGCATCTGCAGCGTCAGTAGCTTCCGCAGCTTCTTCTTGCTGCTCCTGCGAAATCGCCGCAAGCGGCAACCACACCAACCACAACGAGGCAGCCAGAACGAAGGACGTTTTCATGTTCGCAACTCCGGTTTGTAAGAGAAAAGCAACTGGCACGTTCCGCTCCGGTCGCCGCGCGCAGCAATCGCCGCTGATTTTAGCCCGGTCGACTAATGGCGTGAAGTAGCCGCCGCAAGTCCCGCCGCGGGCTGTCGCTATTCGTCTATAATGCCCGAGAGTATTTTCGCCTTTTGCGAGCGTCGGAACTCGGTTTGAGGAGCGTTGCGACGATGAAGCAAGTGATGCTTGTTGCCCTAGGCGGCTGCATAGGATCGGTGGCCCGTTATAAGTTGGGCGGCTGGGTGTTGCACCACCATGGGCAGGATTGGCGCTTTCCTCTCGGCACGTTTCTAATCAATGTTTTGGGCTGCCTGGTGGCGGGGATTCTTGCGGGACTGGCAGAGAGACAACATTTTTTTTCAGCCGATACGCGCTTGCTTCTATTCACCGGCTTCCTTGGCGGCTTCACGACATTTTCGGCGTTCGGAGTCGAGACGGTATTTCTCTTGCGGCGCGGGGAGATTTGGATCGCGACGGGATATGTGCTTTCCAGTGTGGCCTGTGGCATTGCGCTTCTTTGGATTGGAATGCTGTTGATTCCTCACGCCAAACTGGAATAGCGCCAGCTACGGTAAATCGCAACAGGTAATCGTGCATCGCGAGATCAGCTAGCGGTGCTTCCAGCCGGAAGTTAGGCAAGATGCCGCTTGTGCACCGAGCGGCGCGAGCCGGCAAACTGATGCCAGTCGCTTCGCCCGATACTTATGGAAGAGTCGTGCTATGAAGCGAATCATCGTTCCTGCCTGTTGTCACGTGCGATGCGAGCGCGGCGCCGGCTGGCGCGTTGCGGCCGCTGCTATTTTGGCGGCGGCACTTGTCGTTTCCTTGGCCCAGGGTCAGCCGCCGATCGCGGACGCGTTCTTGCCGGCGCCTGTGAGTGGAACTGCGTCGCCCATTTCGCTCGCCGACCTGGAGCAATTGGCGCTGGCGAATAATCCAACGCTGGTCATGGCGTCGGCCAATGTGCGCGCGGCGCGCGGCCGGCAGATCCAGGGCGGCCTGCGGCCGAATCCGACGATCGGTTACATGGCCGAGGACATCGGCGAAGACGATTCGGCCGGGCAGCACGGCGGATTCGTGAGCCAGGAGTTCGTCACGGGCGGCAAGCTGCGACTGAACCGGGCTATCGGCGGGCGCGAGGTTGAGGAGCGCCAGCTGCTGTTCGACGCGCAGCAATTGCGCGTGCTGAACGATGTTCGCCTGCGATTTTATGATGCGCTCGCGGCGCAGCGTCGGGCCAACTTGAGCGAAGAAATTGCCGAGCTTAGCCAGCAATCGGCCGTCCAAAGCCAGCAGCAGTTCACTGCCGGGCAGATCAGCGAAAACGATTTGCTGCAGGCCGAGATCGAAGCCCAGGAATCGCGGATCCTGGCGGACACGGCGAGTAGCCAACTGGCCGAAGCTCACCGGCGCCTGGCCGCAGTCGTTGGCGTCGACGAACTCGACGTCTCATCGCTGAGCGGCGATTTGGAAGACAATATCCCGAGCTATTCGTGGGACGAGAGCCATTCCCTGGTACTTTCGCAGAACCCAAGGTTGGCTGCGGCGCAGGCGCGCGTGGCCCGGGCGCGCATCGCGCTGTGCCGAGCGCGGCGCGAGAACGTGCCCAACGTCGAAGTGATGGCCAGCGTGGGCCACATGGATCAAACGGGCGATGATGTGGCCGGCGTTCAAATCGGAATTCCGCTGCCGATTTGCAATCGCAATCAGGGCAACATCCTCTCAGCCGAAGCCGAGCTCATCGCGGCCCAGAACGACAGCCGGCGAATCGAGCTGGAGCTGCAGGATCAGCTCGCGATGGCGTACCGGCGCTATGTCAACGCCCAGCAGCAAGTGAAGCGGTATCGGGACGAAATCCGGCCGCGTGCGCAGAAATCCTGGGACTTTGTCAGGCAGGGATTCAGTCAAGGGCAGGTCGGCACACTCGACCTGCTCATCAGCCAGAGAACGTATGCGCGGGTAAATCTCATGTTCGTCGAAGCCTTGGCCGAGTTACGCCGGGCGGTCACGCTAATCGAGGGCATGCTGCTTTCCGACAGCCTGCAGGAGGAGTAATCTGGGCGGAAAATGCCGAATAATCCTGTACGGCCGCATCCAAAGTGGCTGGCAGTGCGAAGCTTGCGTGACCGGAACCCCAGATTGCGATAAACCGGCCGAAAACCTAGGATGTTTGGGCCAGCGCTGGCCAATGGGATATACTTTTAATATGCCCCGGCTCCTTTCGATATACCTGGCCGCGACGATCCTCACTTGCCCGCTCGTCTGCCGGTTCGGGCAGTGCAGCGCGGCCGCGGGAGAGTCGCAGCGCATCGGCTGCTGCAGCTGCTGCCACGGCTGTGCGCCGCAATCATCGGAGAATCATCCGGCAGCGCCGGAACGGGGTTCCTCGGATCCGACCGGCTCATGCCAATGCATTTGCGGCGGCGCGGTCGTTGATGATGCTGGCTCGGTAATCGCCCAATTGGACACGAGCTGGTGGTCGCCGGTAGCCATCATTCTGCCGCACAGCATCGATGCTGATTCGATCGAGTTCGACGGATTTTGTGCAGCGCCGTGGCCCGATATTGGAATGAACCCGGGCCGCGCATTGTGCTGCCTCTATAGCACACTTCTTTGCTGATTCTCGCATTGCTGCCCTTTTGCGCTTTCGCCATGCGCGTTGGCGCCGCCCTCTCACAAAAATGCGAGCGGTGGATTTGAGCGGATCCGGTATATAGGCCGCGCTCGGAGAAATTCAGATGTTCTTTCGGTTGCTTCCCTGGGAATACGCGATACGCAATTTGTTTCGTCGTCCGCTGCGCACGGCGCTCACGTTCGCGGGGCTGACCACGGTCATTTTGTTGGTATTCGTCGTGGTGGGATTCATTCGGGGGTTGGAGCGGACGCTTGCCGTGACCGGCGATGCGCAGTCGGCGGTGATTTTTTCGCTCGGCATGGGAGAGAACCTCGAGTATTCGTCGATCTCGATGAGCGTCAGCGATTTGGTCGCAGCCAGCGTGGAAGGCATCGAAGAGCGTTACGGCCAGAAGTATGTGTCGCCCG
>DATFGJ010000105.1:0-10749 GCA_035249585.1 Lacipirellulaceae bacterium | reverse complement strand
GCGTTATCCAGCATGTATCGCACGCCGGCCACGCCCAGCACGTTGCCAATCTCATGTGGATCGCTTACCGTCGCCACCGTGCCATGTACGACCGCAGCTCGCGCGAATTCGCTCGGCACGAGCATCGAGCTTTCTATATGGACGTGGGCGTCCACGAAGCCTGGCATCAGAAACGTTTTCGGCCGGTCGCTGACGGCATCGATAGCAATGATGCGACCGGCGGTGACTTCGACGCGCGCTGGATAGGTGCGCCGGCCGGCAATATCCAAAACGTTGGACGTAATTGCGAAGCTGTTGGCCATGTTTCATTTCGCTCCTGTCCACTCCCCGGCATTTAAGTCCTGAAAGGGCGGAACCATGCCTCCAATGAATGCATGTGAGTTTACCGGTCAGGCAAACTTTTCCGAAAGTCCTGCATCGCCAACGTCGATACTCGACCCCAGGTATTGGTCCAGGGGGGACCTTCGGCCTCGGCTGCGCACGTGCTGGCGCGCCGGCCGACGAACGAGACCTGCTGATCATTGGCCCCCAAGGATCGACCGATGGTTTCTTCCCGCCTGTTTGCGATTGAGCTCACGAAGTGGTTCGCCGTAGCGCTATCGATAGCGAGCTGGGCTACTCTCGTGAATTGCCCGGCCGCTGAAGCGGCCCCTCCGGCCGGTGGTGGGTGGAAGGCTGCGGGCGCAAGTCAACCAACTTCCGAAGTAGCGCCGGCTTCATACGCCGCACCGTCCTCCGACGCGGCCAATCCGTCGACGTCGGCGCCACGCTGGCGAATGCCTACGGCACACATCGGTACCGGAAACTCGCAAGCCGTCCGCACCGCAGCCCACAGTACCAACCACGTCAGCCAGCGCAACAGCGAGTCCGTCGCATCTCACTACGAGCCGACAACCTTCCAGCCGGCTGGCACAGCCCGGCCTATGACTGCGCCGCAACCGCAGGATGCCACGCCGATGGCCGGCGTGCAAAGGCATACGCCCTCGGCCGCAATTCCGCCGTCACGCACGAATGCGCCGCCGCGCTGGACAGGCGACGCTCGGCCCAAGCATCCCTATGGTCCGCGTCCAAATGCCATCCCTTCGCACGCACGCCGGTTTGCTGCGCGCCAGCGAGCTGCATCTTACGGCTCGAAGCTATGGAATACCATCAATGTCGCCTTCGAAGGCGCCGACCAGTTGACGGCCGAGCCGGAAAACCTGCCGCTGCCTGAGCAGCGCCGGAATCAAAGCCGTTTGGTCCCACCAACCAGTCGTGCGCCGTCAATGCCAATGCAAGGGGAGATCCTTCCTGGCCCCGATCCGTACTATGAGAACGGCCACGACATGCATTTGCCGTACGGCGAACACGGCGCTTTCGGTGGTGAGCGTGGCTGTGCTGATTGCGGCGCCGGCTGCGGCGACGGCATGTGCGGCTGCGAGCCCGGCTGCGGATGCAGCGTCGAAGCCGGCTGCGCCTGCGATTCGGGGTGCGGCTGCCCATGCGGCTGCGGCGCGGAAACGCCATGCATCCTAGCTTGCGGCGACGACGTGTGCCTCATGGGCGAAGGCGACGCCGAGGCCTGCCACACGATTCGAATTGGTGTGCCCAAGTGGCAGGAACTGACGGTCTTCGGCGGCGTCCACGGATTCAAAGGCCCATACGATCAAACGCGCGATAGCGGCAACTTCGGTTTCCATGAAGGTTTCAACGCCGGCTTCAAAGTGCCATTCAGCGAGGCCGGATACCAGATCGGCTACCAGGCCGTACACAGCCAGCTGCACGGCGACAAGGACACGGACATCTCCGATCCGCACACGCAGCAATTCGTCACCGTCGGCCTGTTTCGCCGCGCTCAGAACGGCATCCAAATGGGCCTTGCCTGGGACCTATTGCGCGACGAGCGCTTCGGCGCGATCGACTTCCACCAGCTGCGCGGCGAGTTGAGCATGATCGACCGCGGCTGCCATGAGTTTGGCCTGGCTGTGGCCGCGCATCTCAACGAGCACGAAATGTTCCCCGCAGACGAAGATAACGGAAGCCCCGTGTTCCAAGCCACCGACCAATATCTATTGTTCTACCGCTTTCACGGCGACCGCGGCGGCGAGGGCCGCGTCTACGGCGGCTTCAACGATGATGAGGACGCCATTATCGGCGCTGACGCGATTCTTCCAATTCAGGACCGCTGGAGCCTGGCCACCGGCTTCACCTATCTCATTGCCGAAGAAGACGCCGGCCAGGAGGGCGCGTCGCACGAAGCCTGGAACCTCGGCATCAGCATGGTGTGGCACTGGGACTGCCGCGCACGCAAGAGCCACTCCAACTGCTACCGGCCTCTGTTCAACGTCGCCGACAACGGCTACCTGATCGTGGACGAACGGCCCGGGGCGCCGGCCACCGGCAGCGGCGGCTAACGCAAATCCCCGTACCTTTTAGACGGGTTTAGGCGTTCGACAATCAAGGGCGATCTCTATCGCGGCGGCTTTCTTGCCGTTTGAGGCCAATCGAGCATCCCTCTGCGTGGTTCCTCGGCGCCACCACTTCTGCTTTAATGGTAATGCTAGACCATGCGGTCTATCGATTGCCAGTTCCACTCTGGGAGACATCTGATGCACGGGACGATTCGTAAGCGCCCAAAGTCGCCACCGCAATGTGCGATGCTCGCCATTTCGCTCTGCGCCAGTGTGTTCGGCGCCGTCGTGCAGGCCCAGGAGTCACCCGCCGCCGTTGAGCGCTGGTGGAAAGGCAATATCCACACGCACTCCTTTTGGAGCGACGGCAATGACTTCCCGGAAATGATCGCCGATTGGTACCGCAGCCACGGTTACCACTTTCTGGCCCTCTCTGATCACAATGTCCTCAGCGAGGGCACGCGCTGGATGAAGCATGACGAGATCGTAAAGCGCGGTGGCAAAGAAGCTCTCGAAAAATATCTTAAACGCTTTGGCGACGAGTGGGTGGAAACCCGTGGCACGGCCGGCACGCCAGAATACGAGATTCGCCTGCAGCCGCTCGATCGCTTTCGCAAGCTCGTCGAGGAGCCGGGCCGCTTCATCATGATTCAGGGCGAAGAAATCAGCGACAAAGCCGAAGGCGTGCCTGTGCATCTCAACGCCACGAACGTAGCCGAACTGATTCAGCCGCTTGGCGGCCGCACGGTTGCCGAGGCAATCGATAACAATCTGCGCGCCGCCGAAGAGCAGGCTCGCCGCACCGGCCGCGAAATCCTGGTGCACCTGAACCACCCCAACTTCGGCTGGGCGATTACGGCCGAAGACATTGCCGCCGTCCTTCGCGAGCGCTTCGTCGAGGTTTACAACGGCCATAACGCCATCAACCATCTCGGCAACAACGAGCGTGCGAGCGTCGAGCAAATCTGGGATATCGCCAACACGATTCGGCTCGGTCAGCTCGGCGCACCGCCTCTCTTCGGCGTGGGCACCGACGACAGTCACAACTACCATAAACCGGGAGGCGCGCGTCCCGGCCGCGGCTGGACCTGGGTCCGCGCCGCTGCGCTGAAGCCCGAGGCACTTATCCAGGCCATGAAGGCTGGCGACATGTACGCTTCCAGCGGCGTCATGCTCCGCGATGTTCGCTACGACGCCGCCAAGAAAACTCTGCGAATCGACATCGAGCCGCAAACCGGCGTGCAGTACACGACGCAATTCATCGGCACAAAAATCGGCTACGACGCCGCATCGGAGCCGCGCACGGACAAAGACGGCAAGCCGATCCGCACGACGCGCAAATACTCGGCCGACGTCGGCCAGGTGTTCGCCACCGTCGAAGGCACTTCGCCGACCTACCAGTTTACCGGCCAGGAGCTCTTTGTGCGCGCGACGATAACCTCATCGAAACCGCACCACGACCCATCGTTCGATGACCAGCACGAGCAAGCCTGGACCCAACCTGTTGGCTGGCAGGAACGCCTCGCCGACGAATCCAAACGTGTCAGCGCAACTGATTAACTCAACGCGTACGGGTCGAGCTTCAATAACCAATTCGAAGGGAACGCTAATCGTCACTAATCAGCACTAATTGTCTGTCGACAAGCCTATTAGCGCCGATTCGTGGAGACTAGTGTTCACAAACTCCGAACCTCTCATGTTGAATTGACTTCCATGAATCTGCTCAACCGATCTTTAACGGCAATTAGTTTTCTTGCGTGCGCAACAATGGTTGCATCCCAAACGCTTCTCGCCGACGAATCATCGTCCTCGCCCCGCGCATTCATCGACGCCAGCGGACCCGACTGGCGCGCCCTGGACGAAGCCGACTTCACCAACGTCAACTGCAATCCCGACACGTGGACGTGGAACGACGGCACGGCCCACTGTACTGGCCAGCCTGTGGGCGTGATTCGCACGAAAAAACCGTTCACCAACTTTGAATTGGTGGCCGAGTGGCGGCACCGCCAGCCGGCAGGCAACTCCGGCATCTTCGTGTGGACAAGCGACGAAGCACTCCAAGGTTTGAAGCCCGGAACGTTGCCGCGCGGCGGCATCGAGGTCCAAGTTCTCGATACGGCCTATGCCAAACAGTACGAAGAATCCACGGGCAAGAAAGCCGATTGGTTCACCAGCCACGGCGACGTGTTCCCTGTCGGCACCGCGAAGATGAAACCTTTCCCGCCCACCTCGCCCAGCGGCGAGCGCAGCTTCCCTAGAAAGAACCTCGTCAAGGACGTGGGCGAGTGGAACCATTACTACGTGCGCGCCATCAACGGCGAAGTGCGCCTGTGGGTAAACGGCGAAGAAGTTTCGGGCGGCAACGAGTGCGACCCGCGCACCGGCTATCTTTGCCTCGAATCCGAAGGCGCCCCGGTGGAATTCAAAAACCTGCGAGTGCGCGAACTGCCGTAGATCGGCAGCGCTGGGAAACGCCGGTCAGCCCCCGGCTCCGCCGGCGGATTTCGCTTCCATTGCCAAACCGCCAAATCACTTCCGCTGAGTTGTTTATGTCTGGATCACGGGTCACGTGGCCCGAAGTGGCCAGGCCGCGTTCGCTTGAAAAAATGCCGTAGATGCCGTCCTCATATTAGGCCGCTTTATCCAGACGTCTCGCCGTGAGCACAGCATGGCGGCGCTCGGCCGGGAAGGCTGTGGCTGTGCCTCACGCAGCGACTGTTTCTGATTGCGCCGCCGTCATAAAGATGACACTGCTTGTGGCCGCCAATGCGCCGAATCGCGCCAGCGACGATGCGCCCAGCGCTGATGTAATTCGATATCGGTTGACAACAGTAAATCTCGACGTTGGTTTTGTCGTCAACATTAACCCTGTCGAGAGTACAAACGGGATTAACTAGGTTATCGCTTATCCACGCGCCAGCCGCACCTCATTTTCATTTCCGCGAATTTTTACGTCCAGCGACCCGGCATGAACCAATGGGCTGTTTTATCGGCGTATCCTTAGCAAGCTGAAAAGAGTAGAATAACGAGTCTTTGTTCATTTAATCACCGATTGCTGGAAATATGTCGACTGCCAACCTGCCCTCCGTTCCTACCACGATGCGCCGCACGGACGTTCGCAATATCGCCATCATCGCCCACGTCGACCACGGTAAGACGACTCTGGTGGACTGCCTCTTGCGCCAAAGCGGCGAGTTTCGCGCTTCGCAGCTCGTCGGCGAGTGCATTTTGGACTCGAACGACCTGGAGCGCGAACGCGGCATCACCATCCTGGCCAAGAACATCGCCCTGCATTACCAGGGCGTGAAGATCAACCTCATCGATACGCCCGGCCACGCTGATTTCGGTGGCGAGGTGGAGCGCGTCCTGCGCATGGCCGATGGAGCGCTCGTGCTGGTGGACGCGGCCGAGGGGCCGATGCCGCAAACGCGCTACGTGCTGTCGAAGGCCCTTGAATGCCGGCTGCAGCCGATCGTCGTAGTGAACAAGATCGACCGGCCGGACGCCCGCCCGCATGAGGTCCTCAACGAGAGCTTCGAGCTCTTGATGGACCTCGGCGGCGAGCACATTTTGAGCGACTTCCCGCATATCTTCGCCAGCAGCAAAGAGGGTTTCGCCACGCATGATCCCGAACAGCCTGGCGACTCGATGCGCCCGCTGTTTGACATGATGCTCGAGGCAATACCGGGACCTGAAATCGACCCGGACGCACCGCTGCAAATGCTCGTCACCAACCTCGACTGGTCCGATTACGTTGGCCGCATCGCGGTTGGCCGCATTTACTCGGGCACGATTCGCAGCGGCCAACAAATCGCGTTGATGCAAGAAGGCGACCAGTCGAGCACCGTTAAGGTGGGCGAGGTCCACGTTTTCGACAAGCTCGGCCGCTGCCAGGTGGAAGAGGCCACGGCCGGCGACATCGCCGCGCTCGTGGGCCTCGATGATGTCACAATCGGCGATACGGTAAGCGACCCGCAAGTCCGCCGCGCCCTGCCGCGCGTTGCCGTCGATGAGCCAACGATCCAGATGGTGTTCACGATCAATAGCTCCCCCTTTGCCGGCCGCGAAGGGAAATACGTTACCAGCCAGCACCTCGCCCAGCGGCTTCGAAAGGAGCTGGAGAGAAACGTCGCCCTGCGCGTCGAGCCGATGGACAGCATGGACTCGTTCCAAGTGTTCGGCCGCGGCGTGCTGCACCTCTCGGTGCTCATCGAAACAATGCGCCGCGAAGGCTACGAGCTGGCGATCGGCAAGCCGCATGTCGTGCTGCACAACAACAAGGGCGTCACGGAAGAACCATTTGAAAGCCTGGTTGTTGAAGTGCCGCATGATAAGCTGGGGCCGGTGATGGAGCTGGTCGGCGCCCGGCGCGGTCAGCTTATCGAAATGACCGGCCACGACAACTACACCTACGTTGTATTCTCAATTCCGGCACGCGGCCTCATCGGCCTCCGCACGCGCCTGCTCAATGCCACGCAGGGCACCGCGGTGATTCACCACCGCTTCGAGCGGTTCGCGCCGATGGAGGGCGAAGTTCCCGACCGCCCCAACGGCGTCTTGGTGTCAATGGTTTCCGGCCGGGTCAACGCCTACGCTCTCGACACGCTTCAGGAACGAAGCGAGCTGTTCGTCGCGCCTGGGGACGAAGTTTACGAAGGCATGATCGTCGGCGAGAACAGCCGCAGCGAGGATATGGCCGTGAACCCGACCAAGGAAAAGAAGCTCACCAACATCCGTGCCGCCGGCAGTGACAAGAACATCCTTTTGAAGCCGCCGCGCGACATGTCTCTAGAAACGGCGCTGGAGTACATCGAGGAGGACGAGCTGGTCGAAGTTACGCCAGCATCGATCCGCCTGCGGAAGCGAATCCTCAAGGAAGCCGACCGCCGCCGGCTGGCGCGACAGGGTGCATGAGAAACAAGTGAAAATGGGGTTTCTGGCGTTACGGCGTGCTGGCCAAACTGCCCACAAATCTTTGAAAACTAGTTGCTTTTCCTGACTTGAGTGGCATAATGCGAGGCGGCCAGTTTGGCGGGTGCGCCTCCAGCGCGATATCCGGTCGGGGCTTTCATCGATTGACAACGGGTTACGCTAATGAACTTCAAACGACGATCATTATGCGACTTCTGCGCCGCCGTTGCGCTTTCATCTGTTTTATTCGCCGGCTCGAAATCCTTCGCCGGCCCAATTGTTGCAAGCGAGGTTCCGACCCTCACGCTGCAAATCGAGAATGTAACGGGCCCATGGACTTACAGCGCGGCGCCCAGCGAGTATCGCCCGGCGACCGACGAAAACGGCGGCTTTGAACTGAATGGCACTCGCGATTTCGACGTTCTGGGCAATCGCGCCCATGTGAAAATCGAAGAGCTGCAGTTTAATCCCGATCCGTTCGTACTGAATAACATCCTCGTTACCAACACAACGACATCGACCCAGATCTTCTCGGCCTTCGTCGGATTGCCGACGACGTTCGGCGCCCCGAACTTTATCAGCGGCAACGTGCGGACCAACGTCATCGATGGTGGCAACGATGGCGCCACCGTCGCGACGCAGTCCCCCACGGCGCTCTACCAAGCGCAAATCGACGGCACCACCGTCGCCACGCTGCAGCCCCATCCGTTCAGCGTGATTGCCCCGGCGGGCGGATCGAATACCGCCTCCGCGTCGTTTGGGCCCACCGTGAACAACGTTCCGGTCACCAGCAATATCGGCATTCAGCTCCGATTCTCGCTCACGCCGGGCGACACGGCAGCGATCCTGAGCCGCTTCGATGTGACGGAGATTCCGGAGCCGGCCTCGGCCGCGCTGATCGGCATCGGGCTCGCGCTCGTGGCCGGAGCTATCAGGCGGCGGCAGTAATCAGCTGGCGAGGCGCGGCCCGAACGCCGGTCTCCAATGCACAGCCCCATCATGTTGCTCGCACATGCGAAGTGGATAACGCATTGGCTCTGCGCGGCAGCGATCCTTTCCTTTTATCACGACGCGGTCGCCTTCGAATGGAACACCGCGGCGCCGCAGGATGAGGGCTTCTCGGCGCAGCGACTCGACGAGTTAAAGAAGGGCCTCGCCAACCGACGCACGAAAGCGCTGCTCATCATTCGCAATGATCGAATTGTTTGCGAGTGGTACGCCGCCGGGCACGGTAAGACTGATCCGCATTACACGGCCTCCATGGCAAAGGCGCTCATCGGCGGCGTGGCGCTTGCAGTGGCGATCGAGGATGGTCGCATCGCGCTCGACGATCGGGTCTCGAAATTCGTTCCGCAGTGGCGAGATGACCCTCGCAAATCGCAGATTACCGTTCGTCAGCTGGGCTCGCACACCTCCGGCCTGGCCGACGCCGAGGACGGCGATACCCCCCACGAGCAGCTTACAGGTTGGAAGGGCGATTTTTGGATGCGGCTTGATCCGCCGCGCGATCCGTTCTCGATTTCCCGCGACGTAACGCCGCTGCTGTTTGAACCCGGCACGCGGCGGCAGTACAGCAACCCGGGCATTGCCATGCTCAGTTACGTTGTAACAGCCGCCATTCGCGATGCCCCGATCAAAGACTTGCGCACGCTTCTGCGGGAGCGAGTGATGCGCCCGATCGGCGTGCCGGACAAAGAGTGGTCGTGCGGGTATGGCCGGACTTTTGACGTGGCTGGCCTGCCAATCGTGGCCTCATGGGGCGGCGGCGGGTTCACCGCCCGCGCCGCCGCTCGTGTTGGCCGGCTCATGCTTCGCAAGGGCGAGTGGGATGGACGTCGGATTATTCGCGCCGACGCCGTCCGACAAACGACCGCTAGCGCTGGCCTGCCAGGCGCTGGCGGCATGGGCTGGTGGACGAACGCCGAAGGCCGTTGCCCTTCGCTTCCGGCCGATGCCTTCTGGGCAGCCGGCGCGGGCGGCCAGGTCCTGCTCGTGGTGCCGAGTCTGCAGCTTGTGGCGCTTCGCAACGGCGGAAACCTGGACGATGGCGACAACGATCAGGCAATTGACCGATATTTCTTTACGCCATTGATTGATGCCATGCTGCAGCCGGCGGCGCGCGAGCCAGAGACTCGAAGCGGTTTGCCGCAAAGCCCGTTCATTTCGCAGATCTCGTGGGCCCCGCGCGAATCCGTCGTGCGCCTCGCACGCGGCAGCGACAACTGGCCGATCACGTGGGGCGACGATGACGCCATTTACACGGCCTACGGCGATGGCCGCGGATTCGAGCCGTTCGTGCCCGAGAAGCTCAGCCTGGGTCTGGCAAAAGTTACGGGCCGCCCGCCGAAAATAAGCGGCGTCAATCTTCGCGCATCGTCGATCGAATCGACCGGCGACGGTGCCAGTGGCCACAAGGCCAGCGGAATTCTCATGGTCGACGGCGTGTTGTATTTATTGGTGCGCAATGTGGAGAACGCCAAACTGGCATGGTCGACCGATCGCGGCGCGAACTGGACCTTGGCCGACTGGAACTTCACCGAAAGCTTCGGCGCGCCGACTTTCGTCAACTTCGGCCGCGATTACGACGGTGCGCGTGACGACTTCGTGTATATCGTTTCCCACGACGCCGACTCAGCCTATGAAATTGCCGGCGGTTTCGTGCTCGCTCGTGCTCCTAAGGAAAAACTTCGCGACGAAGACGCCTGGCAATACTTCGCCGGTTTCATCGAAAGCGAGCCGGCCTGGACAAACAATGTCGCCAGGCGCAGTCGCATCCTTGAAAACGATGGCGTCTGTTATCGAGCAGGCGTATCGTACAACGCGCCACTTGGCCGTTACCTTTTGGTCCATCCGTTGCCCACAAAAAGCAGCCGCGATAGCGCAGGCAAGCTCGACACACGTTTCGCCGGCGGTCTGGCCATTTACGACGCGCCCGAACCATGGGGACCGTGGAGCGCGGCCTTCTACACAGAATCGTGGGACGTCGGACCGGGCGAAACCTGTTCCTTTCCAACCAAATGGATGAGCGCCGACGGCCGGACACTGCACCTGGTTTTTTCGGGCGACGATTGCTTTTCAGTGCGGAAGGCTGAATTGACAACGGCCAAACAGGCGCCGTGAACGATCTGGCAGCCGCCGAGACCGTTTCGCAGCGCGGAATTCAGCTTACCGGAGAATTGGCAATTTCCCGCACACCCTCTACCAGTCGCTCGATTTCCTCGGCGGAGGTGTAGCATGCGCATCCTGCCCGAACCAATCCTTCAGCGCCTAAACCCAGCCGCTCGACCACGGTGGCTGCATAAAAATCGCCGTGCGACACGAACACGCCGCGTTCGGACAGCCGCTCGGCGACGTCTGAAGACGCAACACCTCGCACGGTGAACGATAGGGTAGGAGTCCGCGCAGTATCCGGCTGCGGGCCGTATAGTGTGACGCCGTCAACTTCAGC
>DATFGJ010000104.1:0-7485 GCA_035249585.1 Lacipirellulaceae bacterium | reverse complement strand
TGTTTTACGCTGGCGACAACGACATCGAATCTGGCAAATCGCCGCACCAAGTGCTCGACGATTTTCAAGACTTCGCCAAACTCGTCAACGAGAAGTTGCCGAAAGCGCGGATTATCTACTTGCCGATCAAACCAAGCATTGCTCGCTGGACGAAATGGCCTCAAATGCAGCGTGTCAACACTCACGTCAAGCAGCTGTGGCAAAGCGACGACCAAATCATCTACGTCGACACGGCCTCGCCAATGATGGGCGACGACGGCAAGCCGCGTGCCGAACTATTTCTCGACGACGGCCTGCACCTCAACACAAAAGGTTACGCCCTGTGGATTCAAACGCTGCAGCCCGTCCTCGATCAGGCGCTCCTTAAACCAGCCCGAAGCGTGAGCGAGGGAGGAGTCCGCTGATCCCTCGCTTGCGCTTCGTGCTAGTGTGCTCGACGAATTCGTACTAATTGGCGGCAAACAAATTATCGCGCACCTCGATCGCGGCCACGATAGCGAACAACAACAGCGCGCCGACTAGCACGGCCGAGGTTACCCATGAGTTCTTATGCTGCTGGCCGATCCAGCGCGCCTGCCCGTTCAGGTAAAGCAGCACGGCCGCGAGCATCGGAATGAACAGCGCTCCGACAATGGCGTACACCTTCATCATCGAAGAAAAATTCACGCCCACCAGTCCGATGATCGGCACCGACGCGATTGCGTACAAATACGCCTGGTATGCAAACGAATTCGCCTCGACGGGCTGAGCGCTGCGATACTCGGGTGCCACTGCTAACTTGTTAGCAGTGCTTCGACTATTGCCCTCTTGCAGCTGGCCTTTGGGCAATTCCGCGTGGGGCGCGGAGACCGCAAGCTGTCGGCCACGACCCACACTGCTGGACAAGCCAGCAGTGGCACCCACGCGCATCATTTGCCGCCACAAGTCGGCGAACAAATAAGGCGTGCTTTGCCAGACTCCCAACAGACTGGTGAAAACAGCCGCCCAGGCTCCGGTGAGAAACGCCCACTTTGCCAGCAGGCCGGCCGCGCCAAACGTCGCTTCCAACTGCACGGCAAGCTGCACCATCAGTCGCGCCCCAGTGCCTTCCATGGCCGGAACCGAATTGCCGACGATCACCATTCCCAGCCCAAATAGCGCGGTCATCGCATACGCGCATGCCAGGTCGACTCGGCATACCCCCAGGTCTTCAGCCGTGTTCCGGCCCACTTCGCGAATCCAATAGCCGTAGCTGAGCACGGTGACCGTGCCGCCGATGCCGCCCATCAAGGCGATTGTCCAGCCCACGCCGCCACGCGGGATGGTCGGCACGAATAGGCCGCGCAACACCTGACCTAACGGCGGCTGCAATGCGACGGCCGTTATCACCACAATCACAAACATCAGCACGACTAGTGCGCCCATTGCCTTGTCGAAAATGCGAAAGCCCCCGAACCGCACAAGTACGACGGCTAGAACGCTGTGCAGCACGCCGTAGATAATCTTGTCCGTTTGCGCGGCCTCGGCACTGACGCCCATAAGCGGCACCATCGCATGGCTGGTGACCCCGATCGCGCTCATCAGCGCGGCCGCCACCAGGAAACTCCAGAGGGCAAGGTACACGAGAAACAAACACTGCACCGGTCGGCCAAGATGGGCCACCGCCCCTTCCAAGAGTGTGCTGCCGGTGGCCAATTGCCAGCGCGCGAGCCCCTCGTTGAGCACAAACTTGAAGAAAGCGCCCGCGGCAACCGCCCACAGCACGGCCAGCCCCAAATGTGAACCGGCCATCGAAGCGGCCGCCAGGTCTCCCGCACCCACGCCCGTGGCGGCTACGATCAACCCCGGCCCGATCACCCGCAGCGTCTGTCGTGAAATCATCGTGTACGCTTTATCACAAATCGCTGCCTATGTGAAGATTTGAAGAGTCGATCGTTTGTCCCGCCCGATACCGTTGCCGGCCGTCTGCGACAAAGCTAATCTTCACGTTAGAGCTGTCGTGACTAATTCGGAACGTCCACATCCCCGCGTGCTATAACATTTCGTTTGGCAAACTCCCCCATGAATACGATTGCACAATCGCTACGTACAGCTTGGCTGTGTGCCGCGCTTTTGGCCAGCGCAACATTCCTGCTCGAACTACCGTGCACGCTTGCGCACGAGGGCGAGCATTCCAAGTCAGCGTTCACGGAAAAGGACCAGCACCGGCCCACGCCGCTTCCCGATCGCGTGATCCTCACCTGGAGCGGCGATCCAACGAACTCCGTCGACGTCACCTGGCGAACGGACACGACGACCGGCGAACCGGCAGCCGAATATGCGCGGGCAGCCGACCTAAAAGGCAATTTGCGCGACGGCGTTCCCCACAGCCAGCGCAGCTTTGGATCGAAACAGATCTTTTCGTCCGATCTCGGTGAATGCCACATAAACTCAGTTCGCATCGAAGGCCCGGAGCCGGCGACCATGTACGCCTACCGCGTCGGCGACGGCCAGCATTGGAGCGAGTGGTTCCAATTCCGTACGGCCTCTGCATCCGACGAGCCATTCACGTTTGTTTATTTCGGCGACGCACAAAATAACATCCGCTCACTTTGGTCCCGCGTCATACGCGAGGCCAGTCAGTATGCGCCGCGGGCCGCGTTCATGCTCCACGCCGGCGATTTGATCAATTCCGACAACAGCGATGCCGAATGGGGCGAATGGTTCGGCGCCGGCGGCTGGCTCAACGGCATGATCCCCACCGTGGCCACTCCCGGCAACCATGAATATGACGATGACGACCGTCTATCGCGCCATTGGCGGCCGCAGTTCGCCTTTCCAATGAACGGCCCCACGGGCCTGGAAGAGACCGTTTACTCATTCGACTATCAAGGCGCGCGAATTATCTCGCTTAACTCCAACGAGCGTGTCGACGAGCAGCGCGATTGGCTGAAATCGGTGCTTACGGAGGCGGACCGGCCGAAATGGACAATCGTCACCTTTCATCACCCGATCTTTTCAGCCTCGAAAGAGCGCGATAACCCCGAACTCCGCGCAGCGTGGCGACCGATTTTTGAAGAGCACGGTGTCGACCTGGTGCTCCAGGGACACGATCATGCCTACGCGCGCTCCGGCCTTGGCGGGCCAAAAAACGTGCCCGAGGGCCTTCGCCTCAAGAGCAGTAACACGGTGTACGTTGTAAGCGTTAGCGGACCAAAAATGTATTCGCTCGAAGAAAAATGGGACGTCAGCCGAGTTGCCACCGGAGTGCAGCTATTTCAGGTGATCCATGTCGCGCCCGAGCAGATTCGCTACGAAGCGCGCCTCGCCACCGGCGAGCTCTACGATGCATTCTCACTCGAAAAAAACGACGATGGCCAAAGCAAACTCATTGAGCAGATTCCGGACACCGACGAGATTCGTCGCTAAAGCATGTTCGACGAGCATGGAACCGGTGACTGGGCCAGCGGCCCAGCGTCACTGCCCGAAGCGCCGCAGCGAATAGGGCCCTGGATCGACGTGCGGCGACTCGCCCGAAATCAATTCGGCTGCCAGCTTGCCGCTCGCCGGTGCGGTCGCCATGCCAATCATTCCGTGGCCTGCCGCAATCACCACATTGGCCGCGCCCGGCGCGTGGCCAATGCACGGCAGGTCGTCATAGGTCATCGGCCGCCAGCCGCACCACTCTTCCTCAATCGGCCCAGTCGGCGGATCAATGAGATACTCGGCGACCGCACGCTGGAACAGATCGATCCGTCGGCGATTGATTTGCGTGTCGTAGCCCACAAATTCCATGGTCGAGCCGATCCGCAAGCCGGATGCCCAGGGAGTAACCGCCACGTGAAATTCTTCGAGAATGATCGGAATCGACGGCAGGGCGCCTGATCGCCGCATCGTAATCGAGTAACCTTTGCCAGGCTGAATCGGAATCCGGCAACCGAGCTGCTTGGCGAAAACTGCCGCTTCGGCGCCCGTGGCCAGCACGAATTGATCGGCGCTCATCGCGCCGGCTGTCGTGTCGATGGATCGAGCACGCCCGTTCTCGATAGTAAAGTGCGTTATCTTGACGCCTTCAGCAATATCCACGCCGCGCGATGCCAATCGCGACTTAAGCTCCGCCATCAGACGGTCGGGACGCAGGTGCGCATCGCCCGGATAATGCCATCCACCCGCTGGCCCACTGCGCAACGCGGGCTCCAGCATAGTAAGCTGCTTGCCATCATACGGTGAGGCGACCACCCCGAATTCATCGCGCACCAGGGCGGCCACCCGCTCGTAACCCTCGAATTCGTGCGGCGACTTGAACACCAGCAGCAGCCCTCGATCGTCCCACTCGACATCCAGCGACTCGTCCGCGATGAGCTGCCGATAGAGTTTCATCGAGGAGGCTAACAGGGCATGCCTTGCCGCAGCCCGTCCCATCACGTGCCTTTCGCGGCAGCCAAGCGCGAAGCGCATGAACCAGCGCCACAGCGCCGGATCCCATCGCGGCTTCACATAGATTGCCGAATCCCGCCGGAACATCCGCCGCATCACGGGCCAGATAGCGCCCGGAATGGTGAGCGGCAGCACATGGCTCGGGCAGATGAACCCGCAATTGCCGTGCGAGCAGCCGCGGCCGATTTGCCGTGCTTCAAGGATGCGAACGTCCCAGCCTTGCTGCCTCAGATAGTAGGCCGTGGCACAACCGATGACACCGCCGCCGATCACGATTGCGCTTTTGTTCTTGGCCACGTCGCTCAGCCGGAAGTTGAAGCGGGAATTCCAAAGCGAAATGGGTCGCGCGCGTCAATCACGAGCCGCAGGTCGCCGTTGACAAACGCCCGGCCGGTAATCGTCGGCAGGATGTCGCCCGCTACAGCACGATAATGGGCTTCAAAGATACTGCCCACGATCGATTCCTGTCGCCAAACCTGCCCGGGCGCAAGTTTGCCATCGGCGGCCAGGCAGGCGACTTTGGCGCTCGTGCCCGTGCCGCACGGCGAACGGTCATACTCGCCGCCCGGACAGAGCACGAAGTTCCGCGCATCGGCCACCGCCGGATCGCTCGGCGGCCCCACGAGCTCGATATGGTCAATAGTCGGGCCGTCATTGCCCGTAATACCGCTTTGCTCCAGCGCGCGGCGAATCTGCATCGTGAACCTGGTGAGTTGAGGGACATCCACGAGCGTCATTTGCCGATCCGTGTTTGTGAAGAAAAACCAATTGCCGCCCCAGGCAACATCGCCCACCACTTCGCCGCCGTCCGGCAGCGTCACGCTCGCCTCTTTAAGTCGCCGGAAGCTTCGCACATTCTCAAAAGAGATGGCCCCGTCCTCACGCAGATCTACCGTGACATCGCCGACCGGCGTTTCGAAAATGTGTCGCCCAGGTTTAATTCTCTCCAAATAAGCCAGCGTCGCGGCGACGCCGATCAAACCATGGCCGCACATCCCAAGGTAGCCGACGTTGTTGAAAAAGATGACGCCGGCCGCGGCATGCGACGACAACGGCTTCTGCAGCACTGCCCCCACCATCCACTCGCTCCCTCGCGGCTCGGTGACCAGCGACGTGCGCAGCCAATCGCACGACTCGCGCATTCGCTGGCGGCGGCTGGCCATGTTGGCGTCGCCCAAGTCGGGCGCGCCTTCGACCACCACGCGCGTCGGCTCGCCACCCGTGTGGGAGTCGATCACGCGGATTGTGCCGGCAAGGGAAATCGCCATGGTCAGATTCTACAATTTCAGCGTGCGGCGGGCAGATTGATGCGGAACTGCCTTGCAACCATCTCAAGCGCTTCGTCGATGGTAAGCATCGGTTTGTAACCACGAAGGTCACAAAGAACACGAAGAAGATAGGATGAAGCGATATCTCCAATGCGGAACACACCTTCGCAGCCGGTTATTTCATAGCTGTCTGACTTTGTGTCCTTTGTGACCTTTGTGGTAAAAACAACCGTCAACAGGCAGCAGCGCGCGCAGGACGTCGTAGCGCTCAATGCACGCGCTGGCCCGGCACTGCGCCTTCGTCGACTGTGATGATGAACACGTCGCTGCCGCCCGGCCCCGCGGCGCAGACCATGCCTTCGCTCATGCCGAACTTCATTTTGCGCGGAGCCAGGTTCGCTACGCAAATTACCAGGCGGCCCAGGAGCGTTTCCGGCCGATACGCTTCCTTGATGCCGGCGAAGACGGTTTTCGTCGTTCCCCCGCCAAGACTCAGCGTGAGCTTGAGAAGCTTTTTCGCGTCCGGCACGTCCTCGGCGGCAATCACGCGGGCTACTCTCAGGTCGACCGCACCGAATTGGTCGATCGTGCATTCGGGCGCGAGGGGTTCGGCGGCCAAGGCGTCGCCGGAGTCGTTGTACTTAGTCTCACCCCCGGCGGAGCCGGGAGCTGGTTTGCTTTCCTCAATCATGGCGATTACGTCCTTTTCTTCTATGCGGCGAAGCATGTGCGAGAATTTGTTGACGCGTGTGCCAACCAGCGGCTTTTGAGATTGATCCCAATTCACAATTGGATCGTTCAGTAGCTCGCCCGCTTGTTTGGCCAATCGCGGCAGCACCGGAGCCAAGTAAACAACGATTTGTCGGAACAGGTTGAGCGCCACAGTGCAAACATCTTGCAGCTCAGGGGCCTTGCCGGCGTCTTTGTTCAGCTCCCATGGCCTGCGTTCTTCCACGTACGGATTGGCCTGGTCCGCCAGGCCCATGATGATTCGCATGGCCTTGCTGTAGTCGGTCGCCTCGTAGGCGTCGCGAATCTCTGCCCCGGCTTTGACGCCCGCAGCAAATAGCCCGCCGTCGTCAGGATACTTCGGCGACAGGCCTCTGTTTTCGACGAACTTCGCGGTCCGGCTGGCCAGGTTCACGATTTTGTTCACCAGGTCCGTATTGACCTTGGCCACGAACTCGTCGACCGACAAATCGAAGTCCTCAACGCGTGACGAAAGCCTCGCGGCATAGAAGTAGCGCAGATAACTCGGATCGAGATGCTTCAGGTACGTGCGCGCGGCGACGAACGTGCCCTTGCTCTTGGACATCTTCTCGCCGCCCACGGTCAAGAAACCGTGCACGTGAATCTTCGTCGGCAACGTGTAGCCGGCCGTTTTGAGCATGCCAGGCCAGAACAAAGTATGGAAGTACGTGATGTCCTTGCCGATGAAGTGATGAATTTCAGTGTCCGGCGAGCGCCACCAGTCGTCGAATGGCTCGTCCATGCGTTCGCACCACTGGCGCGTAGAGGCCACGTAACCAATTGGCGCGTCGAACCAAACGTACCAGTAGTTGCCCGGCGAGTCTGGAATCTCGAAGCCGAAATAAGGGGCAGGCCGCGAGATGTCCCAATCGCGCAGCGGCTCGCCCAGGAAATGCCCCGTGAGATAGTTGGCGATCTCCGGCTGAAGGTGCTGGCCCGACTGGGTCCACTCCTCCAAAAAGCCGTGCAGCTTTTCCAGCTCAATAAACAAGTGCGGAGAGCGGCGGATCTCCGGCGTCGCGCCGCTCACGGTGCTGCGCGGATTGATGAGCTCCGTGGGGCTGTAATGGTG
>DATFGJ010000103.1:0-3871 GCA_035249585.1 Lacipirellulaceae bacterium | reverse complement strand
GCCCAGATGCACGTGCACGCCGAGTGATTCGATCGTCTTCACCAGCGTCTTCGAGCCGGCATCGTCAATCTGACGCGGCATGAGTCGCGGCGCGAACTCGACGACGTGTGTCTCGAGGCCAAGGTCGTAAGCGGCCTTGGCGGCTTCCAGGCCTAGTAAACCGCCGCCGATCACTGCACACCGTTGCGATTCGGCGGCGTAGGCAATAATCCGCTCCAGGTCGTCAATGGTGCGATACACGAAAACGCCCGGCAGCTGGATACCCCTCACCGATGGCACGAACGGATAAGAGCCAGTCGCCATGACCACGTAGTCATAAGCGATGCTGACGCCTTTGCCCGATTGCACAACGCACATTTTGCGGTCGATCGATTGGACTCGGTCGCCGATATGCAGTTCGATTCCCTTCTCGGCGTACCATTCCTGGCGGGCAAGCATCAGCTTTTCAGCGTCGCGGTGGGCGAAAAACGAAGTCAGGCCCACGCGATCGTAGGCGGCCCGAGTCTCCTCACAAAACGTGATGATGCGGAACTTCCGCTCGACATCGAGCTCCACGAGCCGCTCGCAGAAGCGTTGGCCGACCATGCCGTTGCCAATGACAACGATGTTTTGGCGCGGCGATACTGATTGGTACGTTTTACTCATGGCGGATCGAATCATCAGTTCGCAGCGGCCGGTTCCGCCGCGGCAACACCCATATCGTGCCATCGCTCAGCGTGGCGAAGCGGCTCGTCTTCTTCGCGAAGATGCACCGTAAGGCTCAGGAACGAAGAGGCCGTGATCACGGCGCCCAGAATGAACAGGGCGGAGTGCCAATCGAGTCCTTCCGTCTTCAGCAAGAATCCCGCGAGCACGGCGCCGGCGTTTCCGCCCGCGCCAACTATACCGGCTACCGCGCCCAACGCGCGGCGATTTACAAAGGGCACAACCGCGTACGTGGCCCCGTTCGACATCTTGACAAACAACCCGAACAAAATGAGTAGTGGAATTGCGAAAGTGAGAGTCGTCGCCTTGGAGAAGATGAGCAGCGCCACTCCCTCGCAAAACAATGTGACAAACAGCCACTTCACGCGGCCGGATAGACCCCAGCGATTTCCGCACTTATCGCCAACCCAGCCGCCCAGCGATCGCGCGAAAATGTTCATCAGGCCAAAACAAGAGGCGAGCAAACCGGCCATTTTCAGTGCTTGAGCAGGATCGATTTGCCGGAAGTAGTCGAAGTAGTCGAGCAGGTAGAGAACGATGATGTTTTCGATCGTGATTTCGATGCCAAAGCAACAGCCGTAGGTAACGAACAGCGCCCAAACGCGTGGATCGCGGCAGGCGTCGAGAAACATAGCGCGCGACGGTTGTTTTGGGAGCTTGCCGGCCGCTCGCAGTTCCCGGAAGTTGCCGGCCGGCGTGTCTTGCGTAAGGAAGAAATACGCAACCCCAACGACCGCGCACGCGAGGCCGACGACAAACATCGAAAGCCGCCAGCCCACGGCAGCAGAAAAGCCGAACGTGCCGACGAATAGGGCGAGGAGCATGGGCATTGCGAGTTGCGTAACGCCGCCACCCAGGTTGCCCCAACCGGCGGTCGTGGCATTGGCGGTGCCCACGCAATTTGGCGCAAACATGAGCGACGTGTGGTACTGCGTGATTACGAACGACGCACCGATTGCTCCGATCAGCACGCGAAACACCAGGAACGACTCATAATCTTGCGCGAGCCCGATGCCCATCACCGGGAGCGATCCGACGACGAGCAGCCAGGTGTAAGTAAGCCGCGGGCCGTAACGGTCGCATAGCCAGCCAACAACGAGCCGCGCCACGATCGTGATGGCAACCGATCCTATGACGCACCATCCGACTTGCTCTTTCGTGAGCTGCATTTCTTCGCGCACCACGGACATCAAGGGCGCGATGCCAAACCAGGCGAAAAAGCAGAGGAAGAAGGCGATCCACGCCATGTGGAACGCGCGCATCTGGGGCGTTGACGCAGAGAATAGCGCAATGCGCGTGGCTTTACCGTTTTCTCCCATGGCGGACCCAAAGGGTTCGATACAAAACTCGCGCAAGCTCGGGTCGTCCGCCCGGACCTGAGCAGCCGATTGTTGCCGGCCGTGCAATGATCGTGCCCTTGGATGAAGCCGCAGAAATTTCTTCGGATATCCGAAGTCGCCCAGTGCGCTCGGCAGCGCTGTTCAGCTTGCTGCCGCCGAGCGGGCGCGCAGGTGTGCCCAAAGGTTAGGCAGAACAGATGTTTTCAGCTTTGGATAACCGAAGCGTGAATTGCTCAAACAGAGCGGGCGTACGGACTTGTCGCGACTGATCCTTGAAACGAAAGGAATTGGAACGCCATTTTCATGTTGGCGCTGGCTTTTTTGAACCGAAGCAAGACAATGCCCGAGCCGGTTCAACATGTTCCGAGTGTGTTCATCGTCGATGATGACAGGCCACTCGTCGAATCGCTTGTGGCATTGTTCGAGGCGCTCGGATTTCAAGCCCGAGGTTTCAGCTGTCAGGGCAGTTTTCTCAGGTATTACCGCGCGGAGATGCCGGGCTGCCTCATTCTCGATGTCCGCATGCCACGGCAAAACGGGCTTGAACTCTACGAGCAGCTAGTTCGCGAAGGCAAGCGTCTGCCCGTGATCTTCATTACGGCTCATGCCGACGTCGCGACCGCGGTCGCGGCAATGAAAATAGGCGCCATAGAATTCATCGAGAAACCGTTCGACCACAAAGTGTTGATCGACCTCGTACACAAAGCGCTCGACCTCGGCTCACAATGGCGCGCTGGCGATGCCCGGATCGCCGCCCTTCACGATCGAGTTGGCCGGCTGAGCGACCGCGAATTGGAAACGGTCCGCTTGATCGAGGCCGGTGAATCGAACAAATCGATGGCCGCCAAGCTGCGACTGACCGAACGTGCCGTTGAAATGAGGCGCTCGGCGATCATGCGCAAGTTGCAAGTCAATAGTGTCGCCGAGCTGCTCGACCTGACAATCACGCATCGTATCCTCACCGATCTCCGCCACGCTGCGACTCAAGGCGGTGTAGCTACTTCTCCGAGCATCGAGTACGGTACGTGAGCCGGCGTTATTAGAAGCAGTTTCAAAACCAGCCAACATAACCGGACGCTAGTGCTTCCGGCGCTAGACCCCCGGTTTTGAAACTGGTTCTAGTAAAAAGAGGAAGTGTCAACTGTCCGCCCTGCTTTTCCGCCCAACGAGTCGATTGTCTCGCTTCGGTGGCGACAGCGGTGGTGCGAGTTAGTTATCATTGGGGGGTATCGAGCTTGAGTGGGGCCTGGCCCGATCCATGGTGGAAATGTTTGTTTAAGGAGTGTCTCTGCATTTATAACCATGTATCGGAACGTCTCGCTCAGTTGAAAGTAAGCGCTCTATCAAAATAGGTACAAATGCACCCTGGTCGCCTGGCTTGTGTCGCGGTCGCATTCTTACTGATCACGATCGTGGATCATGTGAACGCGATCGCGCAGCCCGCATACTTTAATCATAATGAGAGCGGGCGATTGACTCGTCTTTGGATACCCGCTGATGTAGAGACTGTGCGGGGCATTCTTATTATCGGGAACGGCGCCGGCGGCGATTCGACGGGGGCTGCCGCTAATCCGATATACCAACGATTTGGTGACCTTCACAATTTTGCCGTTCTTGGAACAGGTTTTTGGGGCAACTTTAGCAGTTCGACCGAACTCTCCATTTGGGACAATCATCTGACCGCCTTGGCGACAACGAGCGGCCACCCCGAGATGATTCACGCACCCTATGCGCCCATTGGGTTTTCAAATGGCGGTCAGATGTCGTACGGCTTCAACGCGCTGCGGCCCGAGAAGGTAATTGCGTTCATCACCAACAAAGGGTGC
>DATFGJ010000102.1:0-2923 GCA_035249585.1 Lacipirellulaceae bacterium | reverse complement strand
TGAAGAAGGCGAATCTTCCAATGGCCCATGAGAACACCGGTGGCATCTTCAAGAACCCACGCGGCATGAGTGCGGGCATGCTGGTCGATCAATGCGGACTCAAGGGCGAGCGCATCGGCAGCGTGGAAGTCAGCCAGCGGCACGCGAATTTTTTCATCGCCCAGTCCGGTGCAACGGCCCGCGAGGTGCTGCAGCTTATCGACCTGGTGCGAAACCGGGTCGCCGAGCGGATGGGCGTGGAGCTGGAGACGCAAATTGAGATCTGGTGATTCGGCGAAGAGCACGCGTTCCGCAATTGATTATGGTGGACAGCCCCGGCTTTGCCGGGGGTTCCTTACCGAGACCGACGCAATCGCACAACGAACCCCCGGCGAAGCCGGGGACTGATACGCCACTTAACTTTCAGCGAAATCACACGACACATGGAGGTGTCCCATGAGCCCGCGAATTAAGCCGCAGTCGGCAAAACTGCCAACGGCCAACGCGAAGCGGCTTCGACTAAGGCCCTGGGTGTGGGCGGCGCTAGTGCTTATCGTCGGCTTGGGCGTCGGCGCGCATTACTTATGGAGGCATACCGCGCCAAACATTGCCCGTCGCGCGCAGTACGTGATCACGGCAGACGACATTCATATCACCACGCCGCCAGCTTGGATTCGCAGCGACGTTAAAGCCGAAGCGCTGCGCGACATCGGCTTGGAACAGCCGCTTTCGGTGCTCGATGATTGGCCGGCCACGGTGGATCGCGTCACGGACGCCTTCGAGTTTCATCCCTGGGTGGCTCCGGTCGACCGGATCAGTAAACGCTTGCCAAGTTCACTCGCGGTGGAAATCACCTACCGCCGACCAGTTGCCGCCGTGGAATCAAGCGATTCGGACGGAGTCGCGTTTATTCCAATCGATGAGCGCGCAATTCGCCTGCCGGAAGCCGACTTCACGGATGCCGAGCGCCGGCGCATGCCGCGAATATCGGGGGTGACAGGCCGGCCGCTTGTCGGAGATCGTTGGGATGACCCGCGCGTCCAAGGTGGGGCAAAATTGGCCGCCGCTCTGGCGGATGTCTGGCAACAGCTTCAGCTCGTGGAAATTCTCGGCGTCGTCGATGCCACTGCGAAGAGTGACAAGCCGCGATGTACGTTTGAAATTGTGGCCGCCGGCGGCACGCGTATCCTTTGGGGTGTCGAGCCGGGAATGGAAGCCGCAACTGGTGAGACGCCATGCGATCAAAAGCGGTCTCACCTGTTGCAATTCACGGCACAGCACGGCGGGCTCGACTCGATCGACGGTCCGGCCAAGCTGGATGTGCGCCGCGAGTTTGTCATTACGCCACGCACTGCTCGAAACCAGGCAACGAAGGCAGTGGTAGAAGCGGCGCAAACCAAGTGAAGAGGCGTCATGCCTGAATTCGTAAGCGTTTAGCGGCCGCTTAAAGCTGAATTTGCACGAATTTAGATACGTGGCCGACTAGTCGACGACTGTTTCGGATTCATCCGAGGCGAGCGCGCGCTCCGTGCGCTCCAGCTCGGTTGCCAGTTCTTCGCGCACGACGGCCAACTCGGTTGGCGCCTCGATGCCGATGCGCACGCCGCCATGGCCGATCTTCACGACCGTGATGGCGATCTTATCGCCGATAAGTATTCGCTCGCCGATTTTTCGACTCAGAACGAGCACGTTCTTGGCCTCGCCGGATCATGAACAGGGTGCGAGATGGATATCAAGCTAGCGTCAGCCGAAAGCGACCGCAAGCAGCTAACGCGCAAAGAATCACCGAGTAATAGGAATCATTTTCTCGGTGGTTTAAGCAGGAAAGGGAAACTGCGCAAACAAACGCTACGTCGAAGCGTAAATCGCATTTGACGCCGCCACGCCCGCACCGTGATTGAACTTATGACCGTGCTCCGCCAGAAGCTGCTCGAGGGCGGCGATTAGCACGAGCACGTTGGCCTGCCGACTGGCATAGCCCATAAGCCCGATCCGCCAGACCTTTCCCTTGAATGCACCAAGGCCAGTCCCTATCTCGATGCCGAAGCGCTCCAGCAGCGACTTGCGAACGGCTAGATCGTCGACGCCCGGGGGAATCCGCACGGCATTGAGCTGGGGCAGGGCGTGACCGGCCTGCGTTGCATAGCTGATTCCGATGGCTGCCAGCCCAGCCTTTAGAGCTTCATGGTTTTTGCGGTGACGCGCGAAACAGGTCTGCAGCCCTTCTTCGAGCACGAGCCGCAGCGCCTCGTGCAGTGCATAGGTCATGTTGATGGGCGCCGTGTGGTGGTATACGCGGTCGCTGCCCCAATAATTGGCCAAGAGCGAGATATCGAGGTACCAGCTGCGGACTTTTTCGCGGCGCTTCAAGATTTTCTCGACGGCACGATCGCTGAACGACACTGGGGCCAGCCCCGGCGGACAGCTCAAGCACTTCTGCGTGCCGGAGTACACCGCGTCGATCTGCCATTTGTCGATTTCGACCGGAATGCCGCCGAGCGCGGTCACTGTGTCGAGAATCAGCATGGCGCCCGCGTCGCGCACAGCGGCTGCGATTTCTTCCACAGGCTGCCAGGCACCGGTGGACGTCTCGGCCATCACGATGGCCACGACCTTTGGCTTGTCGCGCGCCAGTGCTTCTTTCACCTCGGCAACGTCAAAAACCTCGCCCCAAGGCCGCTCGATTTTCGTCACTTGGCCGCCGGCGCGCTCGGCCATATCGGCCAGCCGACCGCCGAACACGCCGTTGACGCACACGAGCACGCGCTCGCCCGGCTCCACCAGGTTTAGCACTGTCGCTTCCTGCCCGGCCGATCCAGTGCCGCTGATCGCCATCGTCATACGGTTCTTGGTGCAAAACACTTCGCGCAGCATCGCCTGCAGCTCGTCCATCACGCGCAGATAGTACGGGTCCAGGTGTCCAACCGTCGGCCGCGCGAGTGCG
>DATFGJ010000101.1:0-2626 GCA_035249585.1 Lacipirellulaceae bacterium | reverse complement strand
CTCAATGCTGTCGGCGAGGGCTCGATTTCGTTCCCCTTCTGGTTTCATTCTAATTGGCGGAATGCCTGCATGGCAGCCATCATGTCGCTGCATTTTTTCGCTGGCGGCTGCGCAATGTGGGACCGCGATCGCTGGAAGCTCGACAGTTACCGCGACGCAAAAGCCGTCGACATCGAAAAGCGGCTCGAGCGCACCGAGCCGGTCGTGAAGAACCCGTTCTAATTCAGACGCGTAGCGGTTCTAATACGCGGCACACGCTTTTCACGTGCGCGTGCCATGGCCACCATTCGGCCCCGAGCTCATGGCCAAGGGCTGCTTGGAGTGGCCATGTATAAATTTTAGTGACTCCATGCCCACGCCAAGCAGCGTGCATGGCGCCCTGCGAAAGCCGACGATGACTGAAAATTATCAAGCTACGTACGAAAAATTATGCGCTCATGCACGTGAGGTTGCGCTTTTGCATTCGACGCAATCGCTGTTGGGCTGGGACGAGCGGACCAAGCTGCCGCCCGCCGGCGGGGCGTATCGCGCCGAGCAGGTGAGCTACCTGGCCGGCCTGATTCACAAGCGCGAGACGGCGCCGGAAGTTGGCGAGTGGCTGGCCGAGCTGGCCGGCAGTCCGCTAGCCGCCGACCCGCATGGCGACGCGGGCGCCGATATCGTCAATCTGAAGCGAGACTACGATCGCAAGACGAAGCTGCCGCAGGCGCTCGTCGAGGAGCTGGCGCGACTATCGGTGCTCGGGCAACAGCTGTGGGTCGGGGCTCGCAAAGCGAACGATTTTGCGCGCTTTCAGCCGCTGCTGGAGCGCACCGTGGAGCTCAAGCGGCAGGAGGCCGCGGCCGTTGGCTATAACGATGTTCCGTATGATGCGCTGTTGGACGAATACGAACCGGGCGCGAAGACGAAGGAAGTTGAGCGCGTGCTCGCCGGTCTGCGCGAACAGCTGGTTCCGCTCGTGGCTGAAATTGCTGCGAGCAGCCGGCGGCCGAACATGGACGCGCTCAAGCGGCCGGTCGCCATCGCGGTGCAAGAAAAACTTGGCCGGCGGGCGATTGAAGCGTTCGGCTACGATTTCTCGGCCGGCCGCTTGGACGTGACCGACCACCCGTTTTGCACGACTCTCGGCCCGCGCGACGTGCGCCTCACCACGCGATATGATGCGCAGTTTCTGCCCGGATCGTTTTTCAGCACGCTGCACGAAGCTGGCCACGGCATGTACGAGCAGGGCCTGCCGGCCGCGCGATTCGGTCTGCCGACCGGGCAAGCCGCGAGTTTGGGCATTCACGAATCGCAATCGCGGATGTGGGAGAACCTGGTCGGGCGCAGCCGAGCGTTCTGGGAGCACTTCTATCCGCAGGCAAAAGCGGTGGCCCCCGAAGCGTTTGCCGACGTGCCGCTCGATGAGTTCTACTTCGCGATCAACGACGTGCGGCCGTCGCTCGTGCGCACCGAGGCCGACGAAGCCACGTACAACTTGCACATCCTCGTGCGATTCGAGCTGGAGCAGTCGCTCATTCTGGATGAGCTCCGCGTGGCCGATTTGCCAAGCGCATGGCGCGAGAAGTACCGCAATTACCTGAGCATCGAGCCGCCGAACGACGCCGACGGGGTCCTGCAGGACGTTCACTGGAGCAGCGGCGCGATCGGATATTTTCCCACATATTCGCTGGGCAACCTGTACGCGGCCCAATTGTTTGAGCAAGCGGCCGTAGTGCTGGGCGACCTCCAGGCAATGTTCCGCCGCGGCGCGTTTTCGCCACTGCTCGATTGGCTTCGCCAGCAGATCCATTCGCAAGGCCGCCGCTATCCGGCCGCCGAGCTGGCCCGGCGCGCCACGGGACAGCCGCTGTCGCATGGGGCTTTAATGCGGCATTTGCACGGAAAGTTCGCGCCGCTCTACGACCTGTAACCGGCCTCTGTGAAGCCGGCAGGCTTCGCATGCAAGTTATAGCCGGCCGCCTTTGGGGCCGGCGTGGCGACAGTTCGCCGGGGTCAGAGAAGAGCGGCTACAGTTCAAAAGCCTCCAATTCTGTCGATTGGTTCGATTGGCGCGAATTCGCGGGTCTTCTCCAGCTTCAAGTAGTTGTACCCCCGGAATTCGTGCTAAACTGTTACAACTTGAATTCGGCATGAAATTGCTTTCGCTTAGCGTCTCCAAGCGAATTCTCGACAGGCCTTATTGGAGATTCGCGCTATGGTTCGAGTGGCGGTCTGCCCCAAGTGCAGCCATGAATCGGTGATGTTTGACCAGCCCGATAGCGAGCAGTGGGCTCGCTGTCCCGAGTGCCGTACCTACTTTCAGATCAAGCACGCGGTGGCTCGGGAGATTCCGCAGCTGGTGATGACCGAGGACGAGGCGCTCTTGTCCGAAGAAGAGTCCCAAGGCGCCAAGGACACGGTCGACGCGGCCCTGGAAACGCGCTGGGACACGCGGAGCACGACGAGCGCCGCCTCGACACAAACAATCGCTGGAGTTGAACCGGCAACGGCAAGTCCTTCAACTGAGAAGCGAAAGGCGGCAGACGAATCGTTGCCGACCGAGAACGCAAAGGATGCCAGCCGGCGCACCGTTTCGGATTTGTCGTCGCTTGCTACCTGGAGCGACCTGCCGGTTGACCAAACC
>DATFGJ010000100.1:0-2095 GCA_035249585.1 Lacipirellulaceae bacterium | reverse complement strand
CGTATCCCGCATCCTGCATCCTCAATGTTTGAAATGCCGCCGGCCGGTGAAGATCATCGGTAGAGCGTGACGGTTGCACGCGGAGATCACTTCGTCGTCGCGCCGCGAACCACCCGGCTGGATGATCGCCGCGACGCCGGCCTTTGCCGCGTGTTCGATCGAGTCCGCGAAGGGGAAGAATGCATCGGAGGCCAGCGCCGAGCCGCTCGCCCGCTCGCCCGCCTTGCGAATGGCAATCTCCACGGAATCGACACGGCTCATCTGACCGGCGCCGACACCCACCAGCGCTTGATCCTTTACCAGAACGATGGCGTTCGATTTCACGTGCCTGCACACGGCCCAAGCGAACCGCAAATCGGCGTGTTGTGATTGGCTGGGCTTCGCATCCGTGACGACTTTCCATTCGGTTTCATCATCCGGCAAGTCGTCGGCGGTCTGGCACAGCATGCCGCCGCTGATTTGCCGGAACTCGCGGCCGCCGCGCCCGGGTTCGATCTGACCGACCTTCAATAAGCGCACGTTTGCCTTCCACTTTGGTTTTGTGGTGAGGATTTCGAGCGCTTCGGGCGTGAAATCAGGCGCGATGATCGCCTCAACGAACCGCTCAGGCTCAGCTAGGTATTCAGCTGCCGCTGCGTCGACCGGCACGTTGAAGCCCAGCACCGAGCCGAACGCACTGAGCGGATCGCCTTCCCAGGCCAGCCTCATTGCCTCGCCAAGCGTCGCGGCTGTCGCCGCCCCGCACGGATTGTTGTGCTTGAGCACGGCAACGCCTGGCGTCTGCAACGAGCGCGCCACCGCCAGAGCGCTGTCGAGGTCCAGCAGGTTGTTGTATGATAGTTCCTTGCCGTGCAGTTTTTCGGCACGCACGAGCGAGCTACGCGTTGCTTCTGCCGACGAATAAAGCGCCGCCGGCTGATGCGGGTTTTCGCCATAGCGGAGCAATTGTTTCAGGCATAACGACACTTCAAGATCCGTTGGCATCCCTCCCAAATCGTTTTCCTGTGAGGGCCCCACATTGGTGTCGATGAGCTCCACATCTCGAACGTCCGCAAATTTTGAAATAATCTCGTGCTTTAAAAAATAAGCTGCAATCGATTTATCTAACAGATTCGTGTGTAAGAACGCCAATCGCGCCAACTTTCGCCGCAGCTCCAGCGTGGTAGCGCCATCTTCTCGCACTTCCTGCAGGATTTGGTCGTATCCCGACGGGTCGCAAGCAATTGTCACGAAAGCATGATTCTTCGCGGCCGCGCGGATGAGCGTCGGTCCGCCTATGTCGATCTGCTCGATCGCTTCCTCCAGCGTCACGCCCTCACGCGCAACGGTTTCTTGGAACGGATACAAGTTCACCACGACAAGTTCGAACGGCACGATGCCCTGCTCGGCGATGGCGGCCATGTCGGCCGGGTTGTCGCGGCGGCAAAGGATTCCGCCGTGGATTTTCGGATGCAGCGTCTTGATCCGGCCGTCCATCATCTCCGGGAAGCCGGTGTACGCGGCCACTTCACGCACCGCAATGCCGGCCGCTTCCAGATGTCGCCGCGTGCCGCCGCTTGCGTAAATTTCCACGCCTGCGGCGACGAGGCCCTGCGCAAATTCGGTCAGGCCGGTTTTGTCACTGACGCTAACGAGAGCCCGTTCGATCTTTGGAGAATCCATGAGCAATAGATAAGACACGCACTCGCGCGGACTGGTTACGACTCAGTGAGCCGTACGTCGCTACTCGGCACCCAAAAATTCTTTAGCGCGCGAACCACATCCGCCGCCGGCCCGTAAGGCTAAGTATGGGAGAATAGTCTCCATGCGGCGGGCAGCAGTCGCACCTCCAAGCCGCCCGTCGCATTTGCTGCTCGCGGCCGCAGGGCCCTCCCCCCAGCCCGCGGCCACGATAGCACCTCTCGCCGTCCCTTACAATGCGCGGTCCGGGCCACCGTCCCCCCCTCATCCCGTGGCTTCGCTGTAAGGGCGGCGAGCTTTTTTTGCGCTCGCGCTTCCGCAGCTGAATCCACAAGAATTCAGCCTCGGCTACCAGCTGTAATCTGACGAGCTCCCTTATCCGTCGCGGCTGAACTCTTGCGAGTTCAGCTACTCG
>DATFGJ010000099.1:0-3367 GCA_035249585.1 Lacipirellulaceae bacterium | reverse complement strand
CGGCCCTTTCGGCCTGCACGGTTACTTGCTTGTCGCCCACTGTGCGGACGACTGCGTAGCTTGGTGCGACGAATGCCAAGAGGCCGTGATAATCGGACTGCAAGTAATCGTCCACGAGTGGATGGTCGTGGCACTGGGCGCACTGCATGTCGCGCCCGAAGACAATGCGGCCGATATCTCGAGTCAATAGATTCGGCTCCGACCCGCGATCCAGAGCAAAGCGCGCTGCCGGCCGCTGAGCCGGGTCGTCGCCGTCGGCTACCAGAATCTCGCGGATGAGCACATTCCACGGCTTGTTCTCGCGCACGCACTGGAGCAGCCATGCGCGCCATTCGTCGGCTGAGACATGCGCATGGGGGCGGCGCTCCATGAGCCACAAATCGAGCGTGTTGGCCAGATGCCGGGCATAGTGTGGCGAAGCGAACAAGCGGTCCACCAGCCGCTGCCGTTTGTCCGCCGAAGTATCCGCCAGGAAAGCTCGGGCTTCATCCGCGGTGGGCGGCATGCCGGTCAGGTCCAGCGAAACGCGCCGCAAGAATTCGGCGTCGGTACAATGTGTGGGCTCGAAACCAGAGACCCGGGCCAGAATCTGGTCGACCAATTCGTGAAGCGCCGTGTCTTCAGCCCGAGAATTCGTTCCTGGAACCAGGACCACGAATAGAACCATGGGCCCGGCAAATGCGGCCAACGACTTCATCCCGATGTCATCCGCACGAGGAAGGAGCCCTCGACGCTGGGGGAGCGACTGTCAAGCCGCTTGGACGAGGGCTGTAGCCATCATGGCAGCCACGCGGCTGTTAGAACCTACAGCCGCGATTTCGTCAACACTTAGTTGGGCCGGTAAGGCAATCGGATGCGTGCCGAACAACTGTAGTTTTATTCACTTCGCGCAGCGAATGCATCGTAAAAGCGCAGCGGGCGGGCGCGAAATCGGCAAGCCGACATGGAAATTATCCCCACGATGAGCATCGCCGTCATTGGCGGCTCCGGGACCACCGGTGGCTGAGTTGCCGCCCGCAGTAGGTCCAAATACAAGTCCCCGTAACCTTCGTAGAAATGACCTTCCGTGTAGCGCTGGGTGCCCGAGTCGTCGACGTTTGTCCGCGGGGCGACGATCGTCGGCTCAATCTGCGTATCTTCATGCCATTCGTTGAAGGAATTGATCATGAGGATGTCGTCGGCCTTCGGATCGGTGCGCGGCACAACAACGTCGTTGAGCATTTTTTCGAACAAATCGCCCTCGTTCGAATTGGGATCGTCCGTCAGGTATCGCGGGGCGGCCGGATGCCCGCTGCGAACGCCCGAATCGTTGAAACCCGGCGACGCGGTGGGAATAAAGCCCACGTTCGTCGCGGCCAGCGACTGGAGTGCGCCGTTGTAAACGTTTGTTAATTGATTGAGCGCCGCCGATGTCGAGCCGCGGCTCTGCATTACGGTTCCGTAGACGTCGAAATCGGTGATGGCATCCCAAAGTTGGGCACGTTGGAGGTTCACTCCGCCACCGAACAAGTCATCGCCGACGATGTACGGATTGATATGAAACTCCGAATTGATCGCCGAGCGCAAGGCGGCAACCGCGTCGCGAGACGTCTGGCTGTTGAAATACGCTCGCGTCAGATAAATGAACACGACCGGCCGGCCGTCAATTTTCAGGTAATTCGGGTCCTGGAAATAGTTCGTAGCGAGATAGCGAAAATCGGGAATGAGATTGCTGAAGTTCGGATTATCAAACGTGCCCAGCCGTCCCGTCGATTCGTAATGGACGGCGTAACGCAGTTCAGCACGGCGTGGATGATTCAGAATCGAAGTGCGGATGGTCGTATTTTCTGCCGACTGCGGCCCCCACCAGCTGAGCGCCCAGAAGTCGATGTTGCCGCGATGGCTTTGATCGATGTGGGCGGCGATTGTTGCGCTGTTGCGGTTGCTATAAGCCCCGATTGCGGGAGGCTGCGGCGGCGAAAGATGGCCGCGCAGGCTTTGATTGACGCTGTGCCCGCCGGAGAACGAACCGTACCAGGGATAATAGTAGACTCCGACAACGGGCTCGCCGGCCGCAGTATCGAGCAACGACAGCGCGGTTAGCGCGGTCGCTGCATAGACAAAAATCAAGCGCTCAATGGAAGTTGATGCCATAGTCGGGGTTCATTCTACCTGCTGCGGCGTCCGCAGCCCAACGGCCAATAAAAAAAGCCATCCGCGCCCTGGAGCGCGGATGGCGAACTCTTTGCGGATCCATGCTTAGCTGGCAATCGACGGAACGTATTGCGAAACCGTCTTGCGCAGCTGCTCGGTCGTGAACGGCGTCGTCAGGTAGCTCGACGCGGTCGGGCACGTCTTCTTCAGCTCGGCCACGTTCTGCGTCTGGGGAGCCGTGACGATGATCGGCACCTTGGCATCCATCTTGCGGAACGTTTTGACCATGTCTTCGCCGGTGCCGGTGGTCGTCTTGTATTCAGCGAAGATGACGTCGAAGCTGCCCTTCTTCACGAGCTCAATCGCTTGCTTCGTGTCGTTGGCTTCCACGACATTTCGCACGCCGATCTCTTTGAGCGAGCGCGTGATGTTCTTGCGCACCTGCTTCGAGCTGTCGGCAACCAAAGCCTTGATTTCCATGACCATAACCTCAGGATTAACCCTTGCCGCATTAGGTGGGATGGGGGCCGCTGTCGGCGGCAGGGCGGCATGCGGACCCAGGCTAATTTAGGTCACGCGATTCAGGTCGGCCGCGCCCCAATCCGTAGAAATCGATTGTGCCGAGAATGGCATGTGGCGGCAGGAATTTATGGGGTCTGGCAATGCCTGGCCCATACGTTCGGCTGGATCGCCGCCGCGCTTGGTGACTGTATTGGCAGTTAAGAACGAATAGTTGTTGTCGTCGTTTTTTTCGGATTGTTCCGATCTGAACTTGGAGTGACTTCCGCAGCTAGGGCCCGTGGTTCAGAAGCCTTAGGCAGACCAAGCGATTAGCCCCTTGCACATAGAGCAGGCCACGGGCGAGCGCGGGTGCGGCCCACGCTGGATAAGTTAGCAGCGGAGTTCCATCATCCGCTTGCAGCTCCCATTCTGAAAGTTCGTCATAGCGCTGCGGCGTGGCTCTGATGAGTCGCAGTGTTCCGTCTTCGCTGAGGCAAACGAGCTTGTCCTCGACCAGCAGGAGCGACGATCGGCCCATGCCCGGTTCGCTCCAAAGCACCTTGCCGGTTTTCCATTCCACGCAGCGCAGTTCTGCATCGGGCGCATGATAGCCGCTTGAGCCATAGAGATAGCCTTGATGCTCGATTGGCGTATTCCAATGAAGTGCCAAGGCGCGATTGCGGCGGCGACCGCGGTCGGACCACACTTCAGTGAATGAATTCTCGGTAAATCG
>DATFGJ010000098.1:0-4103 GCA_035249585.1 Lacipirellulaceae bacterium | reverse complement strand
TAAGCGAACAACATGGCGGCTTTTGCGTCCGGGCACAATTGCAGCTATCCAGCCGCCGGCCGTTTGCACATGCACGATCCACTGCCATGGCGGCTTTCCATCTGGCAGTTTCATTTCAATTGCGATGTTGCTGCCATCGCGGCGAGCTTCGACTTCTGGCTTTGCCGGCGTTTCATCGCCAAGCCAGCTCGACTCGGGCACAAGCGCCGGCTCCGCATACGGGCCAGCTTTTAGTTTGTCCGCGATGCCGTCGTGGTTGCGCATGAGCGCCTTCATACTGAAATGAACGTTGCCGCTCGCGCCGGGCTGGTTGCGCGTCGCTTCAAGTTGCCGCAAAAGCTCTTCGGCCGACCAGGCATTGCGCGACTCGGCGACGTCCGGCCGCCGGCGGACTTTCGATGTGAAATTACCAGGCCAAAGGTGGCGCTTTTTGAGGTTCTGCTCGTGCCACCAAGCGAGCAGCTTTGCATAGTTTTGCTCGTCGCTGTCGGTTCGCCAATAGAGCTGCGGCGTGAGATAGTCGAGCCAGCCCTCGTGCTGCCATTTGCGCACGTCGGCGTAGAGCGAGTCGTACTGGTCGAGGCCCGTAATTCCTTCGGGGTGCCCGGGCCGCCAGATGCCGAACGGGCTGATGCCCACCAGCACCCACGGCTTGGCGCGCTTCACCTCCGCGTACATCCGCTGGATGAGGCGATTTACGTTTTGCCGGCGCCAGTCATCGCGCTTCAAAGTTTCGCCGGCGTCGACCGCACGCCGATAACTCTCATCATCCGGAAACGACACGATGTTTCCAGCATCATCCTTGATTTGATACGGATAGAAGTAGTCGTCGATGTGCACGCCGTCGATGTCGTAGCGCGCGACGACGTCGCGGAGCACCGCGATGAAATGGTCCTCTGCGGCCGGCTCGCCCGGGTCGAACCACAGGTAACCACCGTAACTGCGGACAATCGCGGCCTTTGACCGGCTGGCGTGGTTCGGCGCGACGCGCCCGCGAGCGCCAGGCGCGCGGACACGATAGGGATTGAACCAGACATGCAGCTGCAAGCCGCGGTGGTGCGCCTCGACGATCGCGAACTCAAGCGGATCGTAGAACGGCTCGGGAGGCCGGCCCATTCGGCCCGTGAGATACGGTGACCATGGCTCCAGCTTCGACGGATACAGGGCGTCGGCGGCCGGCCGTATCTGCAAGATCATCGCGTTAAGATTCAACTCGACGGCCTTGTCCAGAATGGCCACCAGCTCGCGCTTCTGCCGCTCGGCAGGCAGCCCCGGCTTGGAAGGCCAATCGATGTTGTTCACCGTGGCAATCCATGCGGCGCGAAACTCGCGGGCCACGGGTGGCGGCGCGTCGGCTTCTACGTATACTCCAGCCGCTGTTAACGTTGCGCAAAACGCAAGTACAAGTGCCGCGGATCTCAAAGGCGCTGGTCCTAAGTTTTGAATCGTGCGTTCGCCGTTTCGGGAGCCGGGGCAGACTCGGCGGGGATGCCCCGCCGCTAAATGGGTTCCGGCCGTGTAAGCGCACGTGCCGCAACGCAAAATATCCGCTTGTGTCGCCATGCGACGACGCCGGCAATTCCAAGAAAGAACATAACAACCACTGACGGCTCGGGCACTGCCGAATCTCCAGTGAGCGAACTTGCGCTGCCTGCTCCCGGCGACGTACGGCCGAAGTTTGCGCGCCAATCGTTGTAACCGCTCGGAGTTCCATCCATCTTTCGCCACACTATGTAGTCCACCGCATCGACGCGGCCATCATCATTGAAATCGCCAGCCAGCGGCGGCGGGTTGAATTGCGTGACTTCGATCCTGCCGGTGCCGGCGATCAGGGGGCTGGTAAACGGGGCGCCGGACCCCTCAGCGCCCCATATGCCGGCCGGCTGCGACACGCCATCGATGAACAGCGAGCTGATCATGTCCGCGGCGCCGGTAAACTGCAAATCCAACATCGCGCCTGTCGAAAGATGGATGTCCCACTCGTTGTCGAACTGCTGATTGAGGCCGTTTGGACTTGTCACACTCAATTTTCCGGCCTGCACGACCGTGTCGCCATTGTAGTTGTTCAGGCCGTTCAGCGCGAGCGTGCCGGCACCGGTCTTCGTGAGTCCCGTGCCGACGACCGGAACGTTGATCGCAAGGTCGACGGCCGCCGCGCCGTCGGCCACGTTAAGAACGGGGTTCGATCCATCAACAAGTTCAATCCGGCCGGAGCTGCCTGTGCCGGCGCCGTTGGCAATCACGGCGGCCGCGTTGTTCAACGGATTGAAGTTCACATTTCCGGACAAATAAATCTCCGCCGGCGCCGTACTGTGCGGCATGAGATTGATCCGGTTGAACGAGAGCGTGCTGTTGCCAATGACGAAGTCGCGCGTGGAGTCGACTTGCAGCGTGTGCACGCTCAGGCTGGCGTTGCCGCCAATCGAAACGCGTTCGGAAAATTGAGCGGCGATCGGCGTCGAATCCGAAGTGGGCACATAGTTCACCGTGAGCGACCCGCCAGTGATGTTCAGCATCTCGCGGACATACAGCTTGCGGATGTTATGGGTGCCCGAGCCAAGCGTGACCGTGATATTCGCGTTGGGTCGATCGAGGATGACCGTGTCGTTCGAACCCGGCAGCCGGGTGGCGGGCAGCGTCAGGCTGCCCACGCGCGGGACCTGCCCTGGCCCTTGGACGGGCGCCACAGGTGTCTGCCCGCTGTTCCAATTCGTAAGCATGGTCCACTGACCGCTGCTGTTGTTCATCCATAGGGCGGGAACCAGATAATCCTTAACGAATTCGACGCCGCCGTGAGCGACGTCGAAGTCCAGGTTATTGGCGCCGTTGTTAAAGCTCTGCAATCGCCCTGTGCTTGCGTATTGCCAGAATGCCCAAGGATGGACCTCCCCGTTATCGTCCCATGGGCCATAGATGTTTGAAAAGCCGATTGTGGGGTTTCCATTCTGAACGTCGATGGAATTAGGGTCGGCTTGGTTTGGCCATCGAGCGCTCCACAGAGTTGGGTGCGCGGCCACGACTTGTTGTCGAAGAGTTAATGAAGCGCCGCCGAGGATGTTATGCGCGTAGTTTCCGTTGACATAGATGGCTGGCCGAATGCCCATCACCTCATGAATGCGATTGGAAAAATCGACGACAAATTGCGCCATCTCGTTGTCGGTTCGAATGCCGTCGCCAGCTTCGAAGTCGTGCACCGGGAGCAAGTATCCCGGCCGCATCCACGCGCCCGCCATCTGGATAAAGTGATTGGCCTCGTCTGTTCCGTTGTTCGGAATGCCACTCGAATTCAATGTAGTGGCCACGATATCGGGACGCGAGAAATGATACGGCCCGGCAAACATTCCGGCCGTCGTCGCTCGCGTGATGTTCTGGACGAAATACGGGTCATCATAACGCTGCGAAAGTGTGTTCTGACCCGGCGGGTCATCGTTGTCGGGATTGCTTTGATTGTAAAAGCCCGTGGTGCCGCCGCGGCTTGAACGAATGAACACGAAACGGCGATTCTCGACGTTGCGGATGTTGTTCCACGTTGTCTGCGACATATTGCCCTGCCAAGCCGAAACATCCAGCCCGAGCACGCGCTGCGCCTCGGCAGGTGCGTAACAGCTTAATAGCGCTGCGAGCGAGACCGCGACGACATAGATTGTGCGCCCAAATCGATTAGCACACCGGCGGCCACTGCTCATCTCTGTCTCCGAACGAAATCTCACCCGATCGGTAGTGTTCCGCTACCGATCGTCGACGGTTTTGCTCCACGGCTTCCCGACAACCTTACGGTCCCTATTCCCAGAGTATGGGTTGGCTTCAAACGCGCCAACGCGCGTAAGCGAATTGTTGCGAACTATTCAGGCATTTCAAGCGGTTGCGCGCTGCGGCGAGCGACCTGTGCGCAATAGCGCGAAGCACCAGAGCGCGCCGCCTGTGCGCACTAGCGTGAGGCATCTGCGCGGACATGGTTGAAATCAGCGCTAGTGCCCGATGCGCCGCGGCGGCGTACGACGAGCGGCTAGTTCGAACAATCGTCGTCGAGAAACGCACAAAACCGGCGACGGTGTCGCCAGCTTCTGCGATCGCAAACTGGCGGTTGCGAAGACGCAATTATT
>DATFGJ010000097.1:0-22424 GCA_035249585.1 Lacipirellulaceae bacterium | reverse complement strand
ACGGCCGGCGCTATCGCTTCGATGGCATTCGACCAGCGTGCGCCAATTCTCGAGGCCAACACGATCCGATTGCTTAGCCGCTTGGTTTGCTACGAAGGAGACCCGGCGACTGCCGCCGGCCAGCGTTTGCTGTGGCAAACTGCTGAAGAGATCTTGCCGCAAAAAAATGTAGCCCAGTTCAACCAGGCCCTCATGGAACTCGGCTCGCTTGTTTGCACGCCGGCCGAACCTAAGTGCCGCAAATGCCCTCTATCCGCTGTGTGTGCCGCATACGCGGGCGGTTTGCAGCGGAAAATACCGCGGCTAAAAAGTCGGACAGCTTACACGCCGCTGCGCGAGGCGGCGGTTGTGGTGCGGCATCGCGGGCGAGTTTTGCTGCGACAATGCGGCCTCCGCGAACGCTGGGCCGGCCTGTGGGATTTCCCACGGTTCGCGCTGGAAGCCGAAGGACCGCTATTTGCTGCCGACGAGTTGGCTGATAAAGTCCTGCAGCAAACTGGAATACGATGCATCCCCGGTCCACTGTTAAAGAGACTGAAGCATGGCGTCACACGCTTCCGCATCACGCTGGATTGCTACGACGCCGCGTACGCCGGCGGTCGGGCCAGATCTTCAGACAGCACACCGGTGCGTTGGATCAAGTGCGATGAACTCGAATCCGTGCCGCTCAGCACGACGGGCCGGAAACTTGCGGAATTGGTGAGTAAGTGAGTAAGCGAGTACGTCCCAACAAACTCGCACGTTTAAACTTCGCACCTACTCACCCGCTCACCTACTCACTTACTCACCCATCCCATGTCCACCTCGCTGGTCGACGCCCCCGGCACGTTTCGGCCGATGCTGCGGCTAACGCTGCCCGTGCTCGTCGAGCAAATGCTCCATTTGCTCGTGGGATTCGTCGACTTGTGGCTCACCGGGAACTTTTTGCCCGGCGAGGCCTACGTCGCCGCGATGACGCTGATGATTTACACGTTGTGGCTGGTGGGCAATGTATTTGGCTTTGTAGCGATTGGTTCGATGGCAATGGTCGCTCGGTTCGCCGGCGCTGGCGACCGCGTCATGGTCAATCGGGTGATGAACCAGTCGATCCTCACCGGTCTGGCATGGGCTGCGGTGTTAATGGCGGCGACGCTGCCTCTGGCCGGTTTTTTTCCGACGCTCATGGGCCTCGAAGGCACGGCCGCCGCGGCCGCCCAGCGCTATCTCACGATTGAGCTTTGCGTGCTGCCCGCCATTATGGTCGAGCGCGTCGCCGTAGCCTGTTTGCGCGGCGCGGGCGACATGGTCAGCGGCTTGGTGACCATGACCATCGTCAACGCGATCAACATGGTCGCGAGCTATGCGCTTGCGCGCGGCCTGGGGCCGCTGCCGGAACTTGGCTGGACGGGCATTGCGCTGGGCACAGCGATCGGCCACGTATGCGGCGCGCTAATTCTTCTCGCCTTGCTGGCCGGCGGTCGGGCCGGATTCAGCTTGCGCCTTCGCGACATGCGCCCAGACAACGAACTTATTCGCCGCATCCTGCGCATCGGCATTCCCGGCGGACTCGACGTGATCATGGTGAGCGTCTGCCACCTAATCTACCTGCGGATCGTTCTTTCGCTGGGCGACGTCGCAGCCGCGGCCCACGGAATCGCGATTCAAGTTGAAGCGCTGGGCTACATGCCGGGCGGCGCGTTTCAAATTTCGGCGGCCACACTGGCCGGCCAGTATCTCGGCGCGCGCGATCTGGTCCGTGCACGGCGCAGCGTCGTAATGGCCTGCGCCGTGGCGAGCGCAATCATGGTTGCCGCCGGCGCGGTGTTTTACGTGGCGGCAACGCCGCTCGCGGCGTTCTTCTTGGGCAACCGGCCGAGCGAAGTCGTGCCGCTAGCCGCGTTACTGCTGCGCATCGTCGCCTTTGCCATGTTGCCCTTGGCGATCAACATGGTTCTCGTCGGCGCGCTGCGCGGCGCGGGCGACACGCGCTGGCCGCTCGTGCTGAACTTGCTCGGCATCGTGCTCTTGCGCGTGCCATTGGCGATATTTCTGGCCCACGACGAAATCTACTTGCCGCTCGTTGGTGTAACGCTCCAGGGCGCTGGATACGGTGTGGTCGGCGCGTGGTGCGCCGCGGTCGTAGACATCGTGGCGCGTTGCGTGCTCATTATGGCCCGTTTTCGACACGACGCCTGGCAGCGAATCGAGGTGTGAGCGATCTCGCGTCCACCTTAGCGCCAAACGCCCTTAGATTGGCCACGGTCCAAAAGCAAACGTGTCATCCCTTCAGCCGCAGCGCCCCACACCAAATGTGACACGATGAGCAAAATGTTTCTGCCAGCTGGCCGGCGTTGCGGCGGCGGGAGCGTGTTTACGGCCGGAAGCCAGCCGGCATAGCTCGCGACCCACACGAGAAGCCCGTAGGCCGGTCCGCGCAGCCCGCGCGGCAGCGGCAAGAAACGATCCGCCATTGCGTAGATCATGCCCACGCCAGCGCCGTAGCCAAAATGAGCAGCCGCTGAAATTTGCTCCTTCCCGCGCTCGGAAACATCATCGTGCAATTCCGTCTTCTGCAGCATGTCGTCGCTGATACGGCGCGGCTCCAGCGTGGTTTGTTCGCGCCGCGGCAGCATGCGCTGCATCACGAACATAGCCAAGGTCATTGGCACCGTGGCCGCCAATCCGGAAACAGCTCCGGCAAGCGCTTCGCCGAGCAGGGTTCGTTCCGACCGATGATTGGTCATAGCGCAAGTCCCTGATGAAAGCCGGGTTGCAGGATCAAACCGTTACAACTATTGCAAATTAAATGCCTGCCGAAATGCCATGACGTTTTGACGCCCGCGATTGCGCGCTTGGCATGCGCTTCGCATAAGCTTCATTGGTTTTATCCGTAAGCCAACGTAAAAACGAGGCAGCACAATGTCAATCAGACTAAAACCGCTCGACGAGCAAGTCATCGTAATTACAGGCGCCTCCAGCGGGATCGGCCTGGCGACAGCTTTTACGGCTGCGGAGCGCGGGGCGAGGGTGGTGCTCACCGCCCGCGACGAGGAAACTTTGGGCGAGGTCGCGCGGCAAATCAGCGAATCGGGCAGGGAGATAGCCTACGTCGCCGCGGACGTGGCCGAGCGCGAGGAGCTCGTTCACGTAGCTGACGTGGCCGTTGAGCGCTTCGGCGGCTTCGATACGTGGGTCAACAACGCCGGCGTCGGCCTTTATGGGCGGCTCGACGAAGCATCGGATGAAGATCACCGGCGGCTGTTTGACACAAATTTCTGGGGCGCCGTTAACGGCTCGCTCATTGCGATTGAGCACTTGCGAACCCGCGGCGGCGCCATCGTCAACGTGGGAAGCATCGCCTCCGACATGGCGATCCCCTACCTCGGCATGTACAGCGCCAGCAAACACGCGCTGCGCGGCTTCACCGACGCGCTGCGCCTGGAACTGGAGCGCGACGAAGCGCCGATTTCTGTGACGCTCATTAAGCCCACCTCGATCAATACGCCGTTTCCGCATCATGGCCGCAATTACATGGAACGCGAGCCGCAGCTGCCGCCGCCCGTGTATCCGCCGGAGGAAGTGGCCGAGGCCATTCTGCACGCGGCCACGCACCCGGTGCGCGATCTTTATGTAGGCGGCAGCGGCCGCATCATGACCGCGCTCGCCTGGCGCGCGCCGCGCACCATGGATCGCATCAGCGAAAATATCATGGCCGAGCAGCAATTCCGTAATGAACCGCCGCGCGATCCGACTGGGGCGCTGTGGGAGCCGGGTTACCATGGACAAATCCACGGCGACCAGCCAGGGCATGTCTGCCGCTCGAGCGCTTATACCCGCGCTGCGATGCACCCGGCAATTGCGAGTGCCACCGCTGGATTGGCGATTGCAATTGGGGCCGCGGCCACGGCATGGCTCATGCGCGATGAGCTTCAGGCACATTGGCCCCGGCGCCGCCGGCCCTATTGATTGCACGCTAATTTCGCAGCGGAGCTTGCTCCGACCGTTTGAGCTGGTATGCTCTTTCTGAGAAAGTTCCTAACACCAGGGCAGACCACCGCGACGCGGCTGTGCCCACGGCCCGGTCGCAAGGCCTATGTGTCAATGCGCGGCAACTTCTTTACTTTTTTGATCACGTTCATGTTGCTGCAACAAGCCGCAGCCGCGGCGCAGGAAAACGACGACGCGCCCTGGTCCGCGTCGCCTGCGGTTGTGGAAGCGGCTTCGAGACGTAATCGCGACGCGAACTTTGTCGAAGCGAATGTGCCCCCGTACACGCTGCCAGATCCGCTTATCGCGTCGGACGGTACGCGCGTGACGCGCGAAAAATGGCCCGCGCGCCGCCTCGAGATACTCAAGCTTTTCAGGGAACATGTTTACGGCCGAGCGCCCGTTGAGCGGCCAGAGAATATTTCGTTCAAAACTTTGGAAGCAGACGCTCGCGACCTCAATGGCCGGGCCACGCGTCGACTCGTTGAAATCTCGTTCGATACGCCGCATGCCGGGCGCTTTCGCTTTCCTGTCCAGCTTTACTTGCCGAGCCAAGGGACCAGGCCGTTTCCTGCCCTCGTACTGTTGCAGTTCGAGGGGCTGACCGACCGGGCGACACCGCTAATTATCGATCGCGGTTACGCTCTGGCAATTGTCGATCGCCGCGCGCTTGCTGCCGACGATAAGGCCATATTTCGCGACGGTGTCATTAACGCCTTCTCCGGCAAAGAAACTCTGGACAACGATGCCTGGCGAGCGATCGCCGCCTGGGCCTGGGGCGCAAGCCGCGTCGTCGATTACCTCGAAACCGAGCCGGGTATTGACGCCAAGCGAATCGGCGTCGCCGGCCACTCGCGCATGGGCAAGACGGCACTGTGGGCCGCTGCCAACGACCAGCGGTTCGCGCTTGCGCTTTCAAACCAGTCGGGATGCGGCGGTGCGGCCCTCTCGCGCCGCATCTTTGGCGAAACCGTGGCGCGAATCAACACGGTCTTTCCACACTGGTTTTGCGAAAACTTTCAGCGTTACAACGGCCGCGAATCGGAGCTTCCGGTCGATCAGCATATGCTCCTTGCGATCATTGCGCCCCGGCGAGTCTATGTTACTAGTGCAGACGAAGACTTGTGGGCAGACCCACGGGGGGAATTCCTTTCTTGTTTTCATGCCGATCCCGTTTACCGGCTTCTAGGCGTTCCCGGGTTAGGCGAGATTCCCCTCACTGAGTGGAAGGGAAAAAGCTCGGGGTCGTCTCCGCAAATGCCACCCCTCGGCCAATCCATTCATGGCGGCCACATCGGCTATCACGTCCGCCCGGGCGCCCACGCGTTCACTGACTATGACTGGAAGCGCTTTCTGGATTTCGCCTCGGCCGATCCTCAATCACGTTGAGCCCGTTCGCACCGCCGACTTTGTCCTCGCGATGAAACGGTCGCCAGCGTGTTTTCAATGTCTGCGGCAACCGGACCGTTATTAGATGTGGCCTGGGCGCTGACTACTTTACCGAACCGCTTCGGCCAGCCTGTCGGGGGGCCACGGACTTGCGACCCAAATCTGCTCCAGGGCACGGCACTCTATTTGCACTTTTGACACAGCAACTTCACCCGGCAACCATTTCAAAGCTGATAGCATCTTGACGAGCCAAAAAACCCGCACAAAAAATCAATCGCCTCTTTACAAGGAATGAAGCCATGAATCGCCTGTGCAACTTTCTCACTGGGGCCACTCTCGGGGCGGGATTTTTGTATTATTTCGACCCGGTGCTGGGCAACCGCCGCCGATCGCTCGTGCGGGACCAAATCAATCATGCGTTCAACAAAGCCGGCGACGCGATCGACGCCACCGTGCGCGACATGCAAAACCGCGCCTACGGACTGTTCGCAGAAGCGCGCGGCTGTCTCACCAGCGACAACGCCGACGACCAGTTGATCGTCCAGCGCGTGCGCTCGAAGATGGGGCGGCATGTTTCGCACCCGTCGTCGATTGAGGTATCGGCGCGCAACAGCGTCGTGCATTTGAGGGGACCGATCCTCGCACATGAGGTCGACGATCTGGTGTGCGCCGTGAAATCCGTTCGCGGCGTGCAGGACGTGGTCGACGATCTTGAAGTTCACGAATCGGCCGAAAACATTTCGGCTTTGCAGGGTGGCGCGCCACGAACAGGCGAGCCGGCCGACGTAATGCAGGCGAACTGGTCACCTACGACGCGTCTGCTCATGGGGGCGGCCGGAACAGCCTTGATGATGCGCTGCGCAACGCGGCGCACACCGGCCGCCGCCCTGCTTTGCCCAGCCGGCCTCGCCATGGCGCTACGCGCCGTAACGAACCAGGAGATGGGCCGCGCGCTGGGTTACGCCGGCGGACGCCGCGGCATCAACCTTCAGAAAACGACAATCATCAATCGACCTGTCGAGGAAGTGTTCGAGTTCCTCAGCGACAAGAAGAACTACCCACGCATCACGGACATGATCACTTCGGTGAAGGAGCTGGAGGGCGGCCGGATTCAAAAGACGATTGCCGGCCCGGCCGGTTTCGAGATAACCGTCGAAGAGCGATTCACAAGCATCGTGCCCAATGAATTTCTGGCCGTGCGCAGCGAGCCGAATTCGCCGATTCAATACGCGATGCGTGTATGGTTCGAACCGGAGGGCGATGAGAGCACGCGGGTTCATATCCAGGCAACGTATAACCCGCCCGGCGGCATCTTGGCTCATTCGGCCGCGCGGCTCGCCGGCATGGACATCAAGACGCTCTTTGACGACATCATGATGCGGGCCAAATCGTACTTGGAATCAGGCAAGCAGCCGCACGATGCCGCCATATCGGAGGAGAGACGGGCGCCGCACGAGCGCGGCCAACACAACGGCAGCGGAAAACAGAAGGCAACGAAAACCTCAGGCGGGTCGACCGGAAAATCGCACCCGTCCTGACTTGCATAAGACGGAACCATGGCCGGCCGCGCATATGCCATCCGGTCCCGGGGGGCATGGCCGGCCGGCTATTGGTATTTGTTGGCACGCGCTATTCATCGCCGAACACGCGCGTGCTCTCTTCACGCCGGATCGGTTGCGCGAGATCGTCCGTGTTCACTTCCACGGTGATCCGCTGATCGCCTGCTTGCAAACCCTGCACCCGTACGCGGAACAGCGTATCGGCCTTGGGCAATAGCTGCGGGAGGGCCTCGAACATGAGAGCACCGCCGCGCGTGCTATGCTGCGTTTCACCCTCGGCAGACACGACCTGCATGCCAGGCGGCAGATGCACGGCCACTTGTACGTTGGCCGCCGCTTTCGTGCCCTGGTTGACGACGCGAATTTCGTAGCCGGTCTCGCCACCGACCTCGATCGGATCTTCGACGTCCCGCAGCTCAAACATGATGGCCGCCAGGCCCTCGACCAGAATCTGCTGCTTGGCCTGATCCGCCAGACCTTGGCCGGCTCGGCTTTCGACTTCAAGCGTTTGCGGGCCGGTTTCCACCGGCATCGTCACTAGCTCCACCTTGCCACTTTCGCCTTCGGGCAGCTCGGCCAGGCTCCAGTACACGGCGTGCGTCGACGCATCATATTCGCCCATGTTGTTGGCGCGCACGAAACGCATGCCCTTGGGCAGCTTGGTGATGATTTGCACGTCGTGCGCGGGCGCAGTCCCCGGGTTCTCGACGCTGACTTCGTACGTCGCCGGCCGCTCCAGGTAACGCCGCTCGGGCCCGCTGACGGCCACTTCCAGCGCCGGCGCGATGACTTCGAATTCGACCTGCTGCTGCACCTGCAAGTTGCCTTCGGCCTTGGCGGTGAGCACGTTGATGACTTTGCCCGCCTTTTCGGCCAGCAACACAAGCTCCAATTCGCGTGTTTCGCCGGGCCGTAGCGTGCCGATCTCGAACTCCAGAGCTGGCCCGGCCGCGTGCTTCACATTCTCCGGCACATTCTCAAACAGCATGACGCCGGTCGCGTCGCCGCTTCCGGGATTGCGAAGCTCGATTTTCACGCGCTGCTCTTGGCCAATCATGACCTTGTCAGGCGCGGTCATGCGGATTGCCAGCTGCGGCATCGTGCACCGCGTTTTCACCGATGCTTGAGCCGAGTAGGAGACCCTCGCCACGCTGCCAATTTCACCCTCGGTCACCGGCATCAGCTGCATCTCGAGGCTGCGCTCTTCGCCCGCCGATAGCTTGCCGAGCTGCCAAACGAGCTCATTGCCATTGGCTTGCGCGCTGGGCGAGGTGCTGATGAGCCGCGTGCCTTGCGGCACCTCGTCGCGGATGACGACCTCATCGGCGGCTTGCACGCCCACATTGCGGATCTGAACGACAAACTTTGCCGGCTTGCCGACCTGAATTTCCGCCGGGGCAAACTTCTGGACGAGCAGCGCCGGCTTCTGCGGTCCCTCCAGGGCGCGCTCGCCTGGCCGGCCCGTACCACCGAGATCGCTGGCGCCGCTTTCGCCGTTATCGATAAAGCCGCCGCCGGATGCGTTTGCCTGGCTGCCAATGTCATCGTTCGGCAAAGTGCTGATTGATCGCGGCTGTGATGCTCCAAAGGCAGCTGGTGGCGCAACATCAGCGTTCGCTGCTGGTGCTTCGTAGGTCGCGTCATTTTGTTGGTTGTTTGGAAGCTGCGCCTCGCCATTGGCAGGGAGCTCGGGAATCGCCTCGATCAAGCCGTCGCCGGCGGCCAACTGGGATGCGCGTCTGTTCTTGGCTTCAAACGGATTTGCGGGTGGATTTCCGCTCGCAGCCGCGGAGATGCTCGTTCGGGGGGACGTGGCGGCGCCATAACGGTCTGCGGGGATAGGGGCCGTTTCATCACGAAATGCGTTTCGAGCTCGCTGAGCGGCCGTGTTCAGGTTCGGTTCCTCCGCAGAAACGGCAAGGGGTACTCGCGGTTGAATATCGCCGCGCACGCTGCCAAGCTCGCCCGCGGGCGGCATTGGTTCTGCGGCCTCATCGGCCACTTCAAGGGCGGCCGCCGCGTCATCGCTCGGCTCCTGGCCGCGGGCGACCGGTAAGCTGTCATATGTTGCTTCCGAAGATTGCTGCGTTGGCTCGGTGATCGCTTCGACATAACCAGCAGCGTTATCCGCAGGCAATTGCTGGGGGAGTTGCGACTGGGACGAAGCAGATTGCTGGGTCCGGTCGTTCGACTGCGCATTCACTGCATAAAGCTCGCCAGACTCCTCAGCAGCCGCTGGAGACACTGGAACCGGCTCGGAAGCGATTGGCGCAAGTGCATAGCGATCGACCACAGGCGGCGAGTAAGGGGCGGGTTCCTCTTGCCTGGTTGGATCGATCCCCTCCGCGTGCGCCTGTTCGCTGGATTTGACATTGGCATCAAAATGCTGCTCGTCGGTGGCTTGCGCAAGTGCGCGGGCGACGGCATCCAGCTCGCTCGGCGCGGCAACTTGCGATTCTGCTTGCGCAGCGGCTCCCTCATGTTCCAGTGCCAGCGTCCAGCCGCTGTGGACAAGGAGGTAATACGCGCCGGCGCCGGTCGCGCAAATCGCGATGAGACAAATGAAAATAATCGCCGCAAATCGCTTGTTTCCAGCCATGATAGCTCACTTTGCAGTCTAGCCGTCGGAACGGACAGCGCTGCGCGCCATCCGACTCCGAAGCGCGCACCGATGGGTGGCGTGTAGTAGCAAAAATGCACACCCCAGCAAAGGGCAATCGACGCGGCTGTTGGCCGCTCGTCTCGTCTGTGGGGGGCGAATGCTGGCGCCGAACCCGATTGATGTGTCCACAAGACAGAGTTTTGGCTAAAAGCGCTGCTCGTCATCGCACGCTCATACCAGGAGCGACGTCAATGCTCATCTCGCTGATCATTTTATTGGCCGCGCTGCTATCTTGGCTGTCTTCAATCGTGTCTCAGGTTGCCGGGCCGCTCCGAAAGCCGCCCATTACGCCACAAGATCCGTCGACACTGACGCTTGCCTTGATCGGCGTTGGAACGGTTGGCGTGTACTTCGCGATCAGCCGACGGGCTTGGCGACGACGAGAGGGAAATCGAACATTGCAATTCAAAGAGACGCCGACAACGAAACCGGACGAGCACATGCCTTCGCGCGGCGCGGCCTAACACGATCGAAATAACCGGGGGCCATCTGGGGCCGGCAGAATGTCTTCCGGCAGCGCATTGGCCGGACCAGAATGGTCCGGCTATGAAGAGCGGTTGGCAAACCATCGGGCTTGCGCGGCCACATCGAGGCCAACCATGTCGCTCCAGGCTTTCAGCAATTGATTGTAGACCGGCCCGGGCCGGCCGTCGCCGATCGGCTTTCCGTCGCACTCGACGATCGGCAGCAAACAAACCGACGTACTGGTGAGCATCGCCTCGTCGGCCGAGCGCAACTGCTCGACCGCGAGCGGACGGGTGATGAACGGCAAACCGAGCTCGCTCGCCAATTCCTGCACGACGTGCACGCTCACGCCGAAAAGAATATGCTCGGGCGGCGGCGAGACGAGCCCTTCGCCATCACGATAGACGAGCACGTTCGCAGTGCTGGCTTCCGCCACGTAACCGTCTTCATCGAGCAAAACGGCCCGCGCGCCAGGCTGTCTCTGGGCCGCGCGCCGATCGGCCAAATAAAAGTGCATCCGGCTGCGGCACTTCAACTCGGGAGACAATGATTCCGGCGGTATTTGCCGCACATCGCTTACAACGACGCGAATGCCGCTCTCGAATTGATCGGCCCAAAGTTGAAATGGCAACGCATAGCCGTGAACGCATACCGTCGGCCGAGCCGCGCCCGCAACTCCCGGCGTGCAGAACGCGACAATGGACCAGTCATCGTCTTCAGCGATCTGCTCGCGATTGCGGCTCACAAATTCGCAAATGGCAGCCGCAACTTGATTTGAGATCACTTCGAGGTCCAAGCCGACGATCTCCAACGATCGCCGCAGCCGTCGCATGTGCTCCTCGAGCCGGAAAACCTGGCCCCGAAACGTGCGCAACCGTTCGGTAACCGTCGCGCCCAAAAGGAATCCCAGATCATCGACGCCGATGCGCAGCTCCCTGGTGGGTATCCACTCACCGTTGTAATAGGCCCAGAGTGCGTCCATGAGCCTAGTATAGGGAAGCTGCGAATTCAGAGTAGGGCGGATGCGTCGCATGCCTTCGCCGCGCGACCCGACTGGGGCACCCGGCGACCGGCACTGCGGGTGCCGGTCCGCCGAAGTCAGCGGCGTAGGCATGAATTCGTCCGGATATGCTCAGCGGGCCTGCGGCGGGAGAGCATGTCACGCATCAATTCGCAATCGCAACTTGCGCTTCGCTTGCCGGCGCAACGCCAATGGCATTCTCCCAGAGCTGTCCGGGCAACCCAGGCACGCACAAATACTGGGACAGAAGATGCCGCGAGACGTAGCGGCTCACGTCGCGCATCGTAATCTTGGACATCTCTGCAGCAGAAATATACGTGGGCCCGCTCAGGCCAAGGGCCTGTGGCCGGCCCTCGAATGCCAGGTGATAGTACCGCATCGCCGGGTCACGGCAATTGTTTATCAAAAGCATCCGATTGACCTGCGACATGGCGTGCCCATGATATTGGCCTTCACCCAGCCAATGGGCATGCATCGTGGCCGATATCAAGACGACATTCATCGGTGGCCGATTGGGATGCACGCGCTGCGAAAGGGCCAGATGCCCTAGGCTACCGCCGCCGAGAAGGTGCAAGCCGCCCGTGATAATACGCGCCCCGAAGCTGGGGCCAACGAGCGAGATCGGCGTCTCGGCGGGCAGCTGATCCACGAGCCAGGCCAACTGGCAACCGGCCGGCCCCGTGCGCGCCGCCTTAACGCGAACATCGCGCAAGAGTGGCCCGACCTGTGCCGATGGCCAGGAAAAAATGACAAAGCGAATTGGCGGACCACTCGCGCCAGATTGCATCATCCGCCGATACACCGCCAGGCCTTGCTGCTTGGCATCGCTCGGCGTGATTCGATTGCCGTGCACATAGATGATCGTCGGCACGGACGAATCGTAGGCCAGGAACGACTCAAAATCAGATCGCTGCCAATGACGATGGCCAATCGCATCGTAGATCGCGTAGTTCTCAACCACCAGTCCCGCGCGCATTGACGACGGGTCACAGCTTCCGCACAGCGAGCGCACGTTGACGACGACGATTTCGTCTTGTGGACGCACGCCGCTAATCAAGGCGAAACTATTTCGCCACGGTTGTATCATCGGCGGAGCGCCGAACATCGGCTCCTCCGCGCCGGCCAGGGCCCCCATCAACCCGGCAAGGACAATCGATAACAGCACATTGCGCGATAAACAAGTTTGAGTCATAGTGGTGAATCCATAGGTGTTAGTTCGATCGATTGGGGCCATCGTCGAGGTTCTGAGGGTTATACCGAGCCGCGAGGCTTTTTTAACCAGGTTCTTTTCTGCTGTGGAAAAAATTTGGAAAAGTGTAGCAAGTTTTCACCGCGGCATGGGGGGGCGCGTTGAAAAAATTCATCGGTTTCGTTTGCACATCGCTGGCCAGGATGTAGAGTTGCACAGCCTGCTAGAGTCGGAGTTGAAGCACGGAGCATGTAACTAGGAGTTGCAAGTTACATTCCCTGCTCCCCGCTCCCCGCTCCCCGCTCCATGCTCCTGGCTTCCCCCCTTGCAAATCGCCCGCCTATGCAAGTCTGAATCGGAAATTCAGACGGCACGACCCAAGCAGTAATGCCCCGACTGCTTCCCCTGGAGACACAGAAACATGAAGAACTTGCTGATCATGCTGGCCGTAGCGGCGCTCCCGGCTACCGCCGGTTGCAATTGCTGCGGCTTAGGCGCTTGCCCCTGCAACCCGTGCAATTGGTTTAACCGGGGCGCTTACTGCGGTCCGACGACCTACGCGACGCCGGTGGTGGCGCCATGTCCGACCGGGTGCCCGCCGACGTATACCCCGGCGGTCATGCAGCAAGCGTTGCCGCAACAATATGTGATGCCAACCCAGGCGCCGTACGCCACACCCTACACGGCGGCCCCGATGATGGCCGCTCCGCAACAGATGCCTTACGCCTACAGCGAGCCGGGCTGTGGCTATGTGGCGGCCGAGCCCAGCTGCGGTTACATGGGAACGGTCGGCTACGGTCCGAGCATGCCCATGGAAATGGGCGGCTGCTGTGACATGGGTGCTTACGACGCCGGCGCAATGTCTGCCCCGGGTGAGACGTTCATCGATCCGGCCCCGGCCGCGGAGTGAATTGGGACTGTAGCCGGGGTCGTTGACCCCGGCAACCAGACGAAGACGCTGGCCTCACAGAGGCCGGCTACCGAATCGCTGTCAGCACAAACTATTTGGCGCGAAGCAAAGCCGGAGCCGGTTTCCCCGCCCTCCCACGCCGGCACGGCTTCTTCGCGTGACGTGGGTTGATGTCGTCCGGGACTTTCAGCCCTCATGAGCCCTGTCGCGGCTACGCCATCCTGAAGGCAGCCGCGCAGGGCTGTTTTGTTGAGCTGCGGGCCAGCATAAAGCATGAAGCAGGGATTTGTGTAGCGTCAGTGAGACCTGCGTAGTTTTCAGACAGGTATGATACACCGCTTGCGGTTTAGCCTGGCATAATCCGCTAGGCAACCGACGGCACGGCGAATTCGTTGCGGTATTCGCGACGCAGCAGTCGATTGGCCGCGTCGGCCGCGTCGCCGACAAACTGTTCGCGGTCGCCATCGAATTCGAGCACCGGGCCGATTTTGAAATCCGATTGCGCTATGTCCACGCCATTGCGCTGAAGGTGCTCGTGGAGGTGGCCGACCATTTGCGGCCACAAGTCGACGTCCTGGCCAATGGATCGCGTTTTCTCATCGGCATACGGTCCGCCGATGCGGCAGGCAATGTTCACCAGGTTGCACCAGGCTGTGGAAGCGTGGCCAAATTTGACTTCGGCATTGAGCCGCTTGCGGTCTCGCGATGCGACGGCGTCAACAAAATTTCGCCCATGACCGGCACCAGAATCTCCTTTGAAGCGGCGAATGATCGAGCCGTTGTGATCATGCGCGGCCCCGCCGCCGCGCCCACCCGCATAATAACCGCCTTCGCAGTGCACCACATAGCCGCTGCCCACGCCCATGTACTTCACGTCCTCTTTGCTGCCTTTCTCTTTCGGCAGGTTTGTAAGGCCGAATAGCACCGGGACCGAACCGGTGTCGTAATATGCGAAACAGACATTCGGCGACTCGCCCGCATCGTTCCAAGCAACGCGGCCGCCGGCGGCAAGCAGCCGTTTCGGAAACGGCACGCGGTCGCGCAGCACGACGTTCACCAGGTCGTCAATCACGTGCACACCCCAGTTGCCCATCTCGCCGTTGCCCGTGTTCCAATCCCAATGCCAATCGTAGTGCCACTTGTCGCGGTAGATCGGCTCATCTGCGGCCGGGCCGAGCCACAGGTTGTAGTCGAGCGACTTAGGCGGCGGTAGCGGCTCCGCTCGTTTGCCAATCGGATCGCGCTTCCCCAGGCGACAAACGACGGCGCACTCGATATTGCCCAGCTCCTTTTCCTCATGCAGGAAATTCTTGAGTTCTTCCTGCAATGGATCGGAGCGCTGCTGCGTGCCGACCTGCACGATGCGGTTATGCCGGCGGGCCGCGCGGACTACCTGCTGGCCTTCCCAATGGTTGTGCGCGAGCGGCTTTTCGACGTATACGTCTTTATCGGCCTGACAGGCCCAAATGGCGGCGAGCGCATGCCAGTGGTTGCACGTCGCGATCGCCACGGCATCGACGTCGCGATCTTCCAGCAACTTGCGCAGGTCGGCGTATTTCCTGGCACCCGAATGTGTTTTTCCGGCATCATCGAGCAGCTTCTGGTCAGGATCGCAGATCGCGGCGATGCGCACGTCGCTGAGCTTTCCAAATTGTTTCAAGAGTTCGTTGCCGCGCCCGCCAAGTCCGATGAAGCCGACATTCAGCTTCTCATTTACACTTTGTGCGCGGAGTGGCGAGACCGCGAGTGCCGCACCGATAGCGGCCGACTGCTGCAAAAATGTGCGCCGATGGATTCGTGACATGGTGGTACCATGAATTGACGAGTTACGAGTAATCCGGCGTAATCGCCGGTGCGATGATCACGTGCCATGATAACGACCGCCAACGGCCGTGTCATTCGGCCGCTACATCCGCTGCGGACGCCGCAACAACGGACCAGCGGCCAGCAGGACGAGCATGACAGTCGCCGGCTCCGGCACGTTTCCGGCGAGGCTCAAATCGACACCTGCTAGCGAGCCGCCGCCGGCCAGGAACGCAGTCTTCCATTCGTGGAAGTCGTCGAAGTCCACCACACTGTTCCGCACCAGGTCGCCCTGCTGCCGCGTCGCGACGCTCTTGCGGAAATTATCGCGAATCGGCGCGAAATCGTCGATGTCCACGTCGCCGTCGAGATCCACGTCGCCCGGCATTGGCGGCGGGCCGAACCCGTTTTGCAGCATCAGGGTTTCGACCTGCTCCGGTGTCAGCAGATCCTCAAAGACCCAGAGCTCATCCATTGTTCCCGAAAAGTGGTCGTTGCTATCTTGTTTCCAGCCGATGTGCGCATTGGGGTTTGAGGAAACGCGGAGATGGCGGCCTTCGGCCGCTTGACCGGTGGTACGCGTGGCGCGCTGAACTCCGTCAATGAACCACGTCATCACTCCTTCTGATTTATCCCACGTCCATGCGTAGTGATGCCAGGCGCTATCGGCCATGTTGGCTTGGCCCGCCTCCTGGGCATTAATCGTTGCAGCGATAATGTCGCCGCCAGTGAGATTGCGGATTTGCCCACGCGGACGGGCTGCCAGGTTGCTGTCGACGGCATCGATCTGAAACCAATACGAGTGCGTCGAAACCCAGTCGGAAAGAATCGTATTGTCCTGTCCGACGACGCCCGTCGGGATGTTTACCCACACTCCGACAGAGAAATCTTCAGCTGACTCACCCATGATCTCCATCAAATTCGGAATTTGCAGGCGAGAAGCTCCCATAGCGTCTTCATTGAGGATGTTCGTGAACTGAGCGGCTTGACCGAACTGGCCCGGGACCGAGTTGATCGGCCGCGGTCCGGTGGTGGCATTGGTTCGAACGGCATCATGCGTCGCCACAATGTCCTCGGCGGTCGCAATACCACTGGCGTCCGTGGTAATTGTTGCCGTATCGAACGACCAGTGCGCGATTGGAACCGGCTGCGCGGAAACACTCGCCGCCTTGCCCGCTGTAAACAAAATAGCTGCGATTCCAGCAGCGGTAAATAAAACTTGCGCGTATCTTGATTTCGGTTGCCGAATCGACATTGCTTTCCTTCACTTCCGGTTGCACCGACTACATAGCGCCGCAGGTAGCCAGAATGGGAGTCCGCGGCGACCTAGATGGTCACTCGCATTCTACCTTCATGAAGACGCAGTTGCTCCAACACGAACGACATTGAATGCGCTTCATTTATCGTAGCGGAATCACTTGCGCAGCTGTGCGCCCGAATACTTTGAAATCCGTTTACGGAACTAAGGATTTGCCGCAATTAGCGACAGTTTCGCATGTAGTTCATGGCCTGGGACATGCGGCGCTTGCGAGAAACAAGACGCAAGGATCGCTTCATTGAGCGCTGCAGGACACCGAAGTTTCGCGCCGAGTTCTTAGCACTGCAATCGAAAGGCCCGCCAGAAGCAGCAGTCCAATTGTGCCCGGCTCCGGCACGACGGCCACCGACCACGCCAGGCCATACTGTTCGATGTTCGCATCGCTCACCATGTCGAACAGCTCGCTCTTCCAGCGCACGCGGAGCATGTACGCGCCCGTCGAGGGAATCGAGAAATGGAAGTGTTCAGTATTGTTGTAGATGCTTGACGACTCCGAGATGAGACTCAACGGCGAGCCACCCAGTACGCTCCATAACTCGAGATCGAGATTATCGTAGCTGGCATCGCGAAAGTTTGTAACATCCAACACCGTGCGATCGCGGAACCAGGTGAGTGTCGACGTAATATTCGAGCCAGCCTCAAGAACGCCGCCGATGAGATAGTCATTCGTGAGGCCTTCGATCACCTCGCCAAAGTCCCAGCCTGTCGGGTTTACAACACCCAGCAATCCGTGCGGCAAGCCAACGACATCGGTCGTGCCGCCCAGCAGCTGGTCGAACGCGCGATTAAGATTCAATCGCCCGGCGCCAACGTTACTGTCCAGCCCGCGCGTCGTCATCACGCCGCCGTTGCCGTTGGCATGGGGCGACTGGCCGTTGTCCCAGTCGAGCGTCTTGTCGGCCGAGTTCATGAGCACGGCCTTCATCACGCGGGCGTCGCGCGCATCGGGCGTGGCGGCAAGCCGGTCGTAGGCCGCGTCGTAGAGCAGCGCGGCGCCGCCGCCCACGGTGGGCGAAGCGAAGCTGGTGCCGGAAATGCTCCGCGTATACCAGTCGAGCCCGCCGGTCGGGCCATTGGCCGGGCCGGAAACGGTCGGTCCGTTGCCGCCGCTTAGCCCACCATAGTAGGCCACCGCAAAGTTTTCGCCCGGCGCGGCGATGTCGATCACCTGACGCGCTTGGCTCGCAAACGCCCCGGTGGGGTCGGAGTAGTCGCTGGGTCCGCCGTTGCTGAAGCTACTCACGACGTCGTACAGGCCGCCGTTAGGCGAAAGCGCGGCCACGGCCATGTTGTTGTAGGCACTGCCCGGGCTGGGAACGAAAGTCAGCAAGTTTCCAGCAGCCACCGTCAACAGCGTGCGGGGATTCTCGTTCACGAGTGCGTCAAGCGTGCCGGCGAGCCGATCAACTCCCGCCGAACTTTGGGTGCCGACGTAGCTGGAGTTGATTACGTCGGCGGTTCGCGTGCCGCCCGGTCCCGTAACGCCGGTGATGAACGCGGCCCGATACGGCCCGTAGGTCGAGATCGATCCGAAGTTCACGTGGAAGTTTGCGGTGAATCGCGGGAAGCCGGTCGTTGGCCAACTCGTGGCGATCGCGCCGGACAAGAGCTGCGCGTCGGGCGCTATACCCTGCTGATAAACTCCCGGGTTCTTGCCACCCTGCCGGCCGCCCAACACGGATCCGACCCACGTCGCATGACGGTCGAACTCGCCAGCGGCGCCGCTGGTGGGAATCAGCCCGGTATGCGAAAGCGTCTCGTGGCCCGTCCAAATATGCCCGGCTTCAATATTCGCAATGACTGCCCCACTACCGGTGAAGCCTGCGTTGTAAAACCGATCAGCCCCAAGAAAGCTATTGAGATTCGTGCTGCCCGTAAACGAGCCCTGCTGATGGCCAGTCCCAGACAGCAGGTATAACCCAGCGGTCGCTGTATCGTCTTCAGCCGTCGCCCGTGCGGCGGGAGCCAGCGGCACTGAAAGAACCGCCAACAGGAGAATTAGCAGCTTCGACGCGGCCGAATGCAAGCTCCAATGGCCCGACCACCGCGCGCGGCCGTAGCCGGCGTGAGAAACAGGCCGAATTGTCAGGCTCATTAGAACTGCTCCGGGCGAAAGACGATAAAGCCGAGTGGCGTCCCGAAGTCATTCGAGAGAGGCGGCTGCCGCCGCCGTCAATCTGCGGCACCTGATCGAGGAGAATTCTCTTCCTGTTCTCCAGCTTTCCATTTTACATAGAACTTGGCAGTGCTCAATCAATTTGCGGCCGAATTTAGGGCCACTCATGGGCTTAACGGGAAATCTCGGTTTATCTGGGTCCGCCGGCAATCTCGGCCCGGAACAAGGGGCGGCTGGGGTCGAGTCCGCCAACGGCGGACGATCCCCCCAGAATTGAATAAGGCGGGGGCTCGCCGAGTCTCGACCCTAGCCACGCAATCGTCACGCCATGTTGAACACTCGCTCGACATTCCCCCGCAGCACGCGCCGCCCAAGCTCGACCGCCTGCTCCTCGCTCCAGCCGCGGCCCTCCACGAAGCGCTCCGCCAGAATCTTCGCCAGGATCCGCTTGTACATCGCGAACTTGGGCAGGATGAACTCAAGCTTGTAAGCGTCGCTGTAGTAGCCGATCTGCTTGGTTTGCGGGACGGCTTCGAGCCGTGCCGCCGCATCCTGCTCGATGTACGACGGCGTGTTCGAATACCACCAATGGCCGTTCGTGATGACGTTTGGAAAAATCCAGGCGTAGCTCACCAGCTCTTGATTCGTGACGCTGGCCAGCACGGAGACGGGGAATGTCACTTGTGGAAACGCGTTGAACAACTCCTTGTACTGGATTAGCGACACGCGGCTGTCGAACAGATCCTGCCCCTGATAAACGCCGCCGGTGTACACGGTCCGATTCACTCCGATCATTAGGTCGAACGGCAGCCTGTAATCGGCGCAGAACTCGGCAAGCGTCCAAAAGACAAAATTCGAAACTTGCTTTCGGCGATCAGCGTATAAATGTTGTTCGAACGGGTCGCCCCCTTCGAGTCCTCGCAGCACGACGAGCAATGCCGGATCAACCGACGCAGCGGTTTCCTGCAATTCCTGCCGCAGGCGACCCGATGGGAATGAGGTTGGCGTGAAACCCGGTGGCAAAGATATCGCGCACGCCCGCGCTCCCTTTGCCACAAAGTGTTCGAATAGCTTCCCGATCGCTGCTCGCAATGTCACTGTGTCGTGAATATCAGTATTCGTCGCCATTTCTAGTCTTTGGCGAACCTCGGCCTTCTCTAAGTGAAATACCAAGTCGTCCGTGCGCAGGCAGGGGATATAGCGCTTCGTGTCGAAGCCTTCGAGCGGATCGTCGAAATTGTTGGTGAGAAAAATGGCGTCGACTTTGGCTCGCGCAAGCACCTGATCTTCCCAATCGGGCTGCGCCATGTTCTTGGCGGCGTGATCGTAGAGGCGCTCCCAGTTGGCCGTCGTGACGTGCTCGCCCTTGGGAAAGTCGAAATACGCCTGCGCCAGCTCCAGAAACCAGCGGTATTGGATCGTGTTGCGCAGCGGCTCCATCCGTGCCACCAGTCGGCGGACTTTCTCTTTCGGATCAAGCCCGGGCTCCTCGATCTGTTCGAGCGCCATGCCAGCCGAGTGCGCCAGCTCCGTGTAGTAGTGATAACCTAGAATATCGGCAAGCGTTTTGGACGCGGCCGATTTTGGTTCGATGTGCGAGTGAGGATCGATCAGCCGGATCGAATCGAGCTCGTTAAACAGTCGATTGCGAAGTTGTTCAGACATTCGTTGATTTCGGATTGCGGATTAATGAGCAAGCCAAAAAGCTGCGAACCTACGGTTCGCCGGCGTCGCTTCACTCGCGATAACCGTCGTGACAATCGGCGCATGCCTTCGTCATGCGATTCTCCGCCTCCCGGGCTTGCTGAAAATTGTTTAGTTCGACAGCGGCGGCCATGTCGGTTGCCGACTGTTTGAGCGTGCGGGCGTACTCGGCATACTGCTCGTCGTCCCAATAATCGAAGCCTTCCCGACCGATTGTCTCAGCAATTGCGGCAACTAGTTGTACTTCGTGCCGCACCTCATTGGCACGCCTGCCGAACTCGCGCTCGCTGGCCAGCCACTTCGTCAGGTATTCCTCATGCGCGATGTTGAGCCGCTGCATCAGCGGCGGCCGATCCGATACCTGTGACCAGTCGGCTGCACGTTCCGCATCGGCCGCGCGCGGCCGCGAGCCGCTCACCAAATCGGCCAGATCCTGTTTACGCTGCTTCGCCTCTTGATATGTTTGATCGGTGCCAACTTTGCAGTTGTAACCAGCACGCGCGAAAAGGTCGCGCAGGGCGGGCGCCGCGTCTTGCCAGCGAACTTCGCCATCGTATTCGGCTGCGATCGCAAACAGCGTGGCCAGCACGCTAAAGTGCCGCCGGCACTTTTGATAAGCGCCGCCCTTGAATTCGCTCGGCGACGTCACGTCTTGTGCAACAGTTTGGGCTAATCGCTTGATTTCCGTTTCAAGCGTATCGGCGTCGATGAGATTCGACCAGGCGAACGCGGCGGACGTTTGCGGGGCGCTCCCATGCGACGACGCTGGCGATGGATTTGCAGCAATCGTGCTGTTGGCCGCGTAATCGGGACGCTCGCCCTCAAGTCTCTCGCGCGCATCCTCGAAAAAGGCGTCCAGCACATCGGCCGACCACTTCGGCGGCCGGGCACGCTTTGGCCTTTCACTGCGTTCGGCTGCTAATATTCCAATGCCCTGCGGCACAACGAGCGCGGCGAGCATGAATGACGCAAGAAGTGACTTGTTGCGCCGCCGTTGAGTAATGGTGAGGTTGGCCACTCTAAGTACAAATCGAGGGTCCGGGAATTAAAAATGTGTTGAAAATACCGCTCGGATTGAAGCCCGCAACGCAAGCAAGGGATGCCGAATCTCCCTTGCTTGATCGCCGCGGCGACCGGGCTTCGATCATGCGAGAATCGCAGGTTTAACTGACCAATTGGCGCATTATCAATCCCGTACCGTCAATCAGCAAGCGGCTACTTCGCTAAGGGCTAGATGCCGTGACGATCGCTATGCTACGTTAGCAGTGCCGCTGCATATCAATTGGCCTCGCGCGATTCGATTGGAAATCCCATGCCGTCGGTCCCCGAATCCATCGAGCAAATCACGCATGCTGCGGCCAGCGGCCTGATCAGTTCCACGGCGGCCCAGAACATCATCGCCTGGCTCACCGAGCCGCGCTATGCCGAATATGCCGACGATGTATCCCAGCACATCCGCGAGGAGAAATGGCAAATCCTCGACGATGTGTTTTGGACCGTGATTCCGTTTGGCACAGGCGGCCGCCGCGGTCGCATGTACCCGATCGGTTCGGGCGCCATCAACGACCGCACCATTGGCGAGAGCGCCCAGGGGCTCGCCGACTACGTCAAGGATACGCTCGGTTCCACGGCGAGCCTTTCCTGCGCCATCGCCTACGACACTCGGCATCGCTCACAGCATTTCGCTCGGCTGTGCGCTGAAATTATGACGGCCGCGGGGTTCACCGTGTACATGCTCGAAGACTTTCGCAGCACGCCGGAGCTCTCGTTTACCGTGCGCTACAAAAAATGCTCGTGCGGCATCATGGTCACGGCCAGCCACAACCCACCCAGCGACAACGCAGTCAAGGTGTATTGGTCGACGGGCGGGCAAATCCTGCCGCCGCACGACAAAGGCATCATCGAGCGCGTCATGGCGACTCAGGACATTCGGCGCGCGAAATACGACGAGATGCTCGCCACCGGCAAGATCATCCCCTGCCAGCAGGAGGTTGATGCAAAGTTTCAACAAGCCGTACTCACGCAAGCCACACCGGGCCCGCGCGATTTGAAGGTTATCTATTCGCCGCTGCACGGCGTGGGCGCAACTGCGGTTGTTCCCGTGCTTTCGGCCGACGGCTTCATGCAAGTCGAAGTATTCGGACCGCATGCCAAGCCGGACGGCAACTTTCCCAACGTGCCCGGCCACGTCGCCAACCCCGAGAATGCCCAGGTCTTCGACGCGATCATCGAACGGGCCCGAGCCGCCGGAGCCGACCTTGCACTGGCCACCGACCCGGATTGCGACCGCATCGGCTGCGCCGCGCCGCTGACCTTCGCGAA